>NZ_JAESDL010000020.1:0-70354 GCF_019249625.1 Hydrotalea lipotrueae
CTTTTGAAATCGGCTGAAATATGTTTCTGTAAAGGGTTTGAACCATTATTTTACAATTTTTGTCGGACAACAATGATATTTTTAATTTAAAAAAATGAAAATAAAACCCATCAAAGCTTTAAAAGTATTTTTTGGTATTGAAGAACAAAAGCAGGCTTATCCCTTAGATTTTGAATCATTTCATCAAAACATCGTTGCTAAAGTAAGACCCTATACAATGACCAGCAATGAACGCTTATATGGATTAATTGAAGCTGTAAAATATATAATACATAATAATATACCCGGCGATTTTGTAGAATGTGGCGTATGGAAAGGAGGCAGCATGATGGCGATAGCTGAAACATTAGTACAATTGGGAATTACTAACCGGCAATTATATTTGTATGATACTTTTACAGGTATGACTGCACCCACTAAAGAAGATCTGGACTCATTGAACCGAGATGCTGCCACCCAATTAAAGCAAGAAGCTGCTAACAAAACCGAAAGTGTTGTTTGGGCATATTCTACTTTAGAAGAAGTAAAAAATAATATTGCCAGCATTCAATATCCATCTGAAAATATACATTTTATTGAAGGTGATATTTTGCAAACAGTTCCTGCAATCATACCGCAACAAATTGCGCTTTTACGTTTAGATACTGATTGGTATGTTTCCACAAAACATGAAATGATTCATTTGTATCCTAAACTCATTCATCTTGGCGTATTAATTATAGATGACTACGGTTTCTGGAAAGGTTCAAGACAGGCAGTAGATGAATATATACAAGAAAATAAAATTCAAATTTTACTCAATCGTATGGATGATACCGGTAGAATTGCAATTAAAAATGCATAGTAACTTTACTTATTTTCCATTCCCAAATGCTTCTTTAATTGAAATAGCCATCGCCCAAATGGAGTTTGCAGTAACAAATACAATACTTTCAAACGAAACTGCCACAATCGGCAGCACACTGAATAGCCAAAGTGTTTTTCATAAATAACTGTGTTTTCATTGAGTGATGCTAAATATTGGGTGGAACTAATACCCGTATCATCAAACAAAGTAATAACCCCATCATAAAATGCATAGGGTTCGCTTTTTATACGGCAAAGCATATCATAATCCATACCAATTTTGTAGTTGATATCATACAGACCGTATCGTTCATACACTTCTTTTTTTACCAACCAGGTGGGATGCGATATACTACGCATGCCTTTGTATAACTGGCTCGCATCAAAAGGCTTACCAACGGTTACCCATTGTTGTGCACGTTTTAAAGTTATTTTGCCACTCATCCATTGTATTTCGGGATGCGCATCCAAAAAACGGTTTACCTCCATTAATACATTTTCATGGGCATACACATCACCTGAATTCAGCAAATGAATAAAACCATTGTGCACCCGGCTAATGCCTTTATTGAATGCATCGGCAATGCCTTTATCGGGTTCATTGATCCATTTTCGGTAAGCGGGCTGCGTTGTTTGTAATAACCAGTCTTGTATATCCGGTGTAGTGGAACCATTAATAATCCAATGTGCAACCGGTTTACAGGTCTGCACATCAACAGCCGCACAGGTTTTTTGCAAAGCCGTTAAGTTATTGTAACAAATGGTTATAATGGTGATGGCTGCCATTGATGCAATGCTTATATTGTGTGAAGTAAAGATAAAAATTGCGCTAATCCTTTTCTCTTCTCATTAGTAAGCAAATAACTAATGTTTGCGGTATAATACTTGTGTAAATCATACACCGGATAATCCATTCCTTCTAACACTTCATGAATATGCAAAACCCCATAACCATTGGCTTTATTGAATGCTTCTATAAATGCTGCATTCAAAGGTTTATTGGCAATCCAGGCTGCAAAAACAAAGGGCAAACCTGTCATTGATTTCCATGCTGCTGCTAAATCGTATACATATGGAGAAATATTGCGTTGTTCCAATGCCCGGTCGCCAATTACTACGCCGGCGGTATTGCCTTTAATCTGTTCTCTGAAATCAATACTGCCATCTATAAAAACGACTTCCTTCTTCCAATAATGCTTCAGCAATACTTTGGCTAAGTTCACCGAAGTGCGGCTTTGATAGTCTAACAGTATATGCGTAACTGATTCAATAGGCTGCTCGCTGAAAATACAAACAGAAGCTACCTCATGCTCAGCACCAATGCAATAATCAGTAATAATGTACGATTCTTTCATTTTGGGCAATACTGCTACGGGAATTAAACCCACATCAATCGTATCATTCAATAACATTTCTGCAATATGGGCGGGATAATCTTCTATTAAATCAATTTGTTGTAATAATGTAGCATTTTGCTTCACTCCAAATAATAAAGGCTTTGTATTTAAATAACTTACAGCGCCAACGCGTATTCTCTTGTCCAATTCTTTTACTTTTGCATGCAAAGAAAAGAAAATTCGGCGGTTTCATTTGTTTATGTAAGTGATGGATTGATTTTTTAGTGATTTCTTTCAACACAGTATGGCAGCAATTGAAACCAAATTTTATTCATGTAATGAAACCAAATTGTAATGGAATTAAACACTTTGACAGCTCTCTCGCCCATTGATGGCCGTTATAGAAAACAAACGGCTCATTTAGATATCTATTTTTCGGAATACGCTTTAATGAAGTACAGGGTAAGGGTTGAAGTTGCTTATTTTATTTTTTTGGCAGAAAAACGATTTTTTAAACTACCGGCTGCATTACAAAAAAAATTATTGGAAATAGCGGATAATCTTAGTCTGGCCGATGCCCATCATATTAAAGAAATAGAGGCCATTACCAACCACGATGTAAAAGCGATAGAATATTTTTTAAAAGAATATATTGAAAAAGCAGGTGGAGCAGCCATTAAAGAATGGGTACATTTTGGTTTAACCTCACAGGATATTAATAATACTGCCATTCCATTGAGTTGGAAAGAATATATTGAACAGGAATATTTGCCCGAATTAATTCACCTGAAACAACAAATAGTTGTGCTGGCTAAACAATGGAAAAAAGTACCCATGCTAGCACGTACACACGGCCAGCCTGCTTCGCCTACAATTTTAGGAAAAGAATTCATGGTTTTTGCCGAGCGTTTAGAACATCAAGTTGCCTCGCTTGCTACCATTCCGTTTACTGCAAAATTTGGCGGTGCTACCGGGAATTTTAATGCCCACGTAGTAGCCTTTCCGAAGAAGAACTGGATACAATTGGGGAATGAATTTGTGGAAAAAAAATTGGGTTTACAAAGGCAACAGTTTACCACACAAATTGAACATTATGATGATTTGGCAGCACATTTAGATGCTATGCAACGCATTAATACCATATTGATTGATTTATGTAGGGATATATGGACTTACATTAGTCAGGATTATTTTAAGCAAAAAACAAAGCAGGGAGAAGTAGGCTCATCGGCCATGCCACATAAAGTAAACCCGATTGATTTTGAAAATGCAGAAGGTAATTTAGGAATAGCCAACGCATTAGCGGCACATATAGCAGCCAAACTGCCGGTTTCAAGGCTGCAACGCGATTTAACCGACTCTACTGTATTACGCAATTTAGGCATTCCGGCAGCCCATACCTGCATTGCTTTCCAATCCATTCTGAAAGGCATCAGCAAATTGGTATTAAATGAAGCCAAAATACAATCAGATTTAGACAATAACTGGGCGGTAGTTGCTGAAGCCATTCAAACTATTTTGCGCCGAGAGAATTATCCCAATCCGTATGAATCACTTAAAGAACTTACCAGAGGCAAAGAAGGTATTACAAAAAATACGTTGCATCATTTTATTGATGGTTTAAAAATTAGTGCAACCCTAAAAAAAGAACTGAAAGCTATTACACCGCATAATTATACCGGTGTATCAGCTCCGTATTAAAAAAGATGGAAGTAATTAATTTTAAAAAGCCTGCTCAAAATTGAATTGAGCAGGCTTTTTGATGATATATGTTTAAAAAATAATTTAATCTAATTTCAAAACGGCTAAAAAGGCTTCCTGAGGCACTTCCACATTACCTATTTGTCGCATACGTTTTTTCCCTTCCTTTTGTTTTTCCAATAATTTACGTTTACGGCTAATATCGCCACCATAGCATTTTGCAGTAACATCTTTTCGCATGGCCGAAATGGTTTCACGTGCAATTACTTTAGCGCCAATAGCAGCCTGTATGGCAATTTGAAATTGTTGACGGGGCAGTAATTCTTTTAACTTTTCACACAATTTACGGCCAAAATCCTGCGCTCTGCTTCTATGAATCAAAGCACTTAAAGCATCCACTTTGTCATTATTCAACAAAATATCCATCTTCACAATATCAGCTTCTCTATACCCGATAGGCGAATAATCGAAAGAGGCATACCCACGGGTACTGCTTTTTAATTTGTCGTAAAAATCAAATACAATTTCTGTAAGTGGCATTTCAAAAATTAATTCTACCCTTGTTGGGGTTAAATACGACTGATTAATGAGAATACCCCGTTTGCCCAAACAAAGTGTCATAATATTGCCAATATAATCCGGCAGTGTAATAATTTGTGCTTTGATAAATGGTTCTTCAATCCTGTCTAAACGCGTAGGATCGGGCATTTCATAAGGATTATTCACTATAATTTTATCGCCTTTTGAAGTATAGGCATGAAAACTAACGTTGGGAACTGTGGTAATAACGGTTTGATTAAATTCTCTTTCTAAGCGCTCCTGAATAATTTCCATGTGCAGCAAACCTAAAAATCCGCATCTAAACCCAAAACCTAAGGCTTTAGAAGTTTCTAATTCAAATGTAAGGGATGCATCATTCAGTTGTAACTTATCCATACATTCCCGCAATTCTTCAAAATCATCTGTATTTACAGGATAAATGCCGGCAAATACCATTGGCTTCACTTCTTCAAAACCCTGAATCATGGTTCCGGGATTAGCGGCTAAGGTAATGGTATCACCCACTTTCACTTCTTTAGCATTTTTAATTCCGGTAATAATATAACCCACATCTCCGGCACGGAGCTCCTCTTTAGGTGTCATGGTTAATTTCAGTACACCCACCTCATCTGCAAAATAATCCTGACCGGTTGATACGAACTGAATTTTATCACCTTTTCGCAGTGTACCATTCATAATTCTGAAGTACACAATAATGCCTCTGAAACTATTGAAAACACTATCAAAAATCAGCGCCTGCAATGGTGCATCCACATCTCCTTTCGGAGCAGGAATACGCTCAATAATGGCCTGAAGAATTTCAGTAATGCCAATGCCCGATTTGCCGCTGGCCAATAAAATTTCTTCGGGCTTACAGCCAATTAAATCTACAATCTGATCAGTTACTTCCGGAATCATGGCCCCATCCATATCAATTTTATTGATAACAGGAATAATTTCCAAATCATTATCAATGGCCAGATACAGGTTACTGATGGTTTGAGCCTGTATGCCTTGTGATGCATCTACCAACAATAAAGCACCTTCACAGGCTGCCAATGCACGACTTACTTCATAACTAAAATCAACGTGGCCGGGTGTATCAATCAGGTTTAAAATGTATTCTTCTCCTTTGTACGGATAATTAATTTGAATAGCATGACTTTTAATGGTAATGCCTTTTTCGCGTTCCAAATCCATATCATCCAATACCTGATCCATCATATCTCTGGAGCCGATGGTCTTGGTTTCTTCCAATAATCGATCCGCCAGCGTACTTTTTCCGTGGTCAATATGTGCTATAATGCAAAAGTTTCTAATATTTTTCATACAAATGCAAAGATATAAGGATAGCTGTCAAGTAGACGGTGGTGGGGAATTTTTGCGAATAATTTATCCATTTTTGTGTAGCAGTAAAGGGGGGTATAGATTCAGAATAAGCCGGGCAATGACGGGAGCAGCAAATACTTTAGCAGCAGCCTGTGCAATTTCGGCCCGGTTGTATTGATGGTATTGCTGCATCATCCTGATACAGGCTGCAACCAGTGCCTGCTCATCACCGGGTGCAACAACGATTCCATTGCCTGCATGAATGGGTTCTGCAGCGCCACCGGCATTGGAAGTAATAACCGGTAAACCGCAACACAGTGCTTCGGCAATTACACAGGGTGCATTTTCCTGCCAACTGAACAATACCATTGCAGATGCTTGTTGCATAACAGCAGCCACATCCTCATGTTGCAATTCTCCTGTAAATTCTATGTATTCAGATAATTTTTTTTCTACAATCAGTCTTTCAATTTCAGGAGTTACCGGCCCTACCAACACTAATTTCCATTGCGCATGATAATATATCAATTGCTGAAATGCGTTTAGCAATCCGTGAATGTTTTTCTGTGACAAAAAAGAAGATACATGTAAAAAAGTAAACACATGATTAGCAATATCGGGTTGATAATAAAACTTTTCAGTATCGGCTAAATTAGGAATAACGCTAACCCGCTGTAAATGGAAAAATTTTTTTAAACGAAAAGCAATAGTTTGTGAAACATTGGTAACCAAGGCTGCTTCTTTTAAAACAGATTGTACAGCTTTTCTGAACCAGAAAGGCCTGTTTTGAAAAGCATCCATTGCAGTGGCGGCATACATGGAAGCATGTTCAGAAACAATATAAGGTATGTCATTTTTTTTGCACCAGCTACGTGCTACCATTCCTGCCCTGATGGGTGCATGTACATGAAGTAAATCGGGCAATCCAAACGCTGCAACATATTTTTTAAGTATGGCCTTGTAACAATGTAAGTAGGCAAAATGATATAAAAGGGTATTGAGTTTTTTGAATCGGGTTGGTGTATAGTTAAAATAAACAATCCATTCTTCCAGGCCATCAATTTTTGTACGTTCCCATTTAGCATGTGTTTTAAACCTGCTGCCTGCCTGCACCACATGAATCACTACCAAAGGCATAAAAGCAGCAACGGCTTTGGCATTGCGTTGAATAAAATCGCCATTTTTAGGTTCTAATTCATCAGGATACCAACTGGCCAACCACAATACCTTCATATTATTCTTATTTTGAATGGAATAATGCCTGAATAAAACGACAATCTGATTTTTTCAGGGAAAACAAATCAATAGAAAGCGATGGCGGCATTTTTTTGTACTGATACAATGCCCATAAAGCAGCCACTATGTAAGACAAGGTACTTACCAACGCTGCCCAAAAAATAGTATAAAAAGGTATAATCAAAATATTTCCTGCAATAGTAGTTACAGCAGCCAAAGCTGCTCCTACTATATTGATGCGAACGCGATTCATTCCACCAAAATAAGCAGAAAGCAAGTTTAAACAAGATAGAAAAAATAAACCCGGAATGAACAGCAACAATACTTTGTGGATATTATTGAAGCTGGAACCAAAAAGATGCGTAAAAATAAATTGTCCGCCCGCTGCCACTACAATAAACAGTATCGAAAACATTAAGAAAAAAAACTTCATGAATGCGGCTAACCATTCATTCATTTGTTGGGTAGCGCCGCCATTGGCTGTTGTATTAAAAATTACCGGAGCAATGAATTGTGGAAGCAGGATAAACATTTGTGCTAATCTGGCTGCCTGAATGTAATTGCCTGCATCATTAGCGGTGGTGTATTGATGCACAAACCAATAGTCTAACCGATACACTATAAAAAACAACACATTGGCCCACAATGCTTTCATCGCATATTGGTACACCTGCTTAAAAGATGAATGCATGGAACCGTTTTCCGTTTTCCATTTTACTTGTTGCATAAACACCAGCAAAACAACCACTCCATTCAAAAAAATAAAATAAAAATATGTTTTAAATAGAATTGCTATAGCAAAGTTTTTTCGATATTCAACCCACAAAATAAACACTAACAAAACGTTCAGTATGGCCTGTACTAAATTGGGTTTCAGATATTGCTTTCCGGCATACAATGTGGCTAAAAAAAAGTTAGTAAGCAATGTGCCGGAAACAAACAGATACAAACCTGTATTAAAACCATTGGTGAGCCTTGCAAAGAAAGTTGGAAACAATAACTGAACCATCAACAATACCATTAAAAGCACAATAATTTGGAACAAAGCCATTGTTATAGCGTGTTTAGCTCCTAATTTTTCTCCTGCATAATAATAACCCAAAGCACTTTCTAAACTCATCCCTCCTATTAAAACAATCAGTGCAAAAATAGCCGAAGCGTACAAAAGCATTCCGGTGGCAGCGGCATTGGTAAAACTGGCAATGGCAACATTTACCAATAAAGCACTTAGCACATAGATGCTTCTTGCCAAAATTTGTTGTTGTACATTCTTTTTTAAACTTATCAAAGCAAACATTTTTAGGCTAATTAAAAATAGCAGCTGCAAACCTGCAATCAAATATAATATGGGTCTATCAACCATCAACAATACAATTAAAATACTTTATTTTCGATGCAGCAACCAATGATATATGCCTTTTATCAAGCACATTAATAAAAAAGCAAAAAACGAAACAGAAACCGGTTTAAGCACTGTAAGTAGTTTGGTGGGCGGTCGGTTATTGAATCGCGATGGCACCCCAAACATTCAGGTAAAAGGAATGCGTTTTTTTGAAAGGTTAAATGTATATCATGCACTCCTATCGATGTCTATATGGAAGTTTTTACTGATTATTGTATTGTTTTTTATTACTATAAATATTTTATTTGCGGGTATTTATTTAGGGATAGGTTTAGATCATTTAGGAGGTATTGAAACCACTACGGCAGCAGAAAAGTTTGGAGAGGCCTTCTTTTTCAGTGCCCAAACATTTACAACAGTTGGGTATGGAAGAATAAGCCCCATTGGCTTTATGGCCAGTTTTGTTGCTTCATTAGAAGCCTTATTCGGGCTTTTGAGTTTTGCCATAGCAACCGGGTTAATGTATGGTCGATTTGCCAGGCCCAAAGCTTACATTCAATACAGTAAAAATGCTTTGTTTGTTCCTTTCAAAGATGGCGTGGCTTTGATGGTTAGATTGGTGCCTTATACAAAAAATTATTTGGTAAATGTAGAAGCCCGTTTTACTATTTCTTTAAAAATTATGGAAGATGGTGTGATGAAAAATAGATTTTTCAGTGCCGCATTGGATATTTCAAAAGCTTCTACCTTAATGTCGAACTGGACGCTGGTGCATCCCATTCAACAAGATAGTCCGCTTTATGGCCTCACAAAAGCAGATATAGCTACAGCAGAAACTGAATTGCTGGTGTTTTTAGAAGGATTTGATGAAAGTTTTTCATCAACCGTTGTTTCAAGAACTTCGTATACCTATCGTGAATTTATTTATGGCGCCAAGTTCGTTCCCATGTATCATCCTTCGGAAGATGGTTCCACTACCATTTTGTATTTAGATAAACTAAATGCGTATGAACCCGCCCCCCTTCCTGTTTCCATGTAACATTATTCCCAAAAACGAATGGGATATTGCATACAATTATGATCTTCTTCTCCCTGCAATACTTTCCCAATGCGTTGCAGCGCCTCACTATTAATGGTAGTTTCAATATGCGGGAACAAAATTCGCTCTTCAAAACGTATATGTTTTTCCAGCAATTCACTCAATTGTGTAATATCATTGCAGGTAACATGAATGGCCATTTGTTTAAAATATTGCTGCAATAAACGATGCTCAGTTAACATTTGTTGAATGCCGCTGTTTAATACAGGATAAGTATTCCCTAAATTACGCAGGCAAATTTCTTCTAACTGAAAATGGTGTTGCAAATCGGTTTCCCAAAAATGAATGGAAAAATCGCAGATAATTTTTATAGCTGCATTTTTGGCAATCCCCTTTTTCAACAACAGGCAAAATAATAAGCCATTGTGATGCTGCCTTGACAGTGGCTGCATGGCTTCTGTTCGTTTAATGGGCATTTAATCTAATGATTGTATGATGGTAATAAATTCTGCCGCCTGTAAAGATGCCCCACCTACCAATCCGCCATCAACATCGGGTTGCGAAAACAACTCTTTTGCATTGGCAGCTTTTACACTACCGCCATATAAAATGGAAACAGATTGTGCAATATGATGGCCATATTTTTGTTCTAATTGCTGACGAATAAAAGCATGCATTTGCTGTGCCTGAGCTGTTGTGGCTGTTTTGCCGGTTCCAATAGCCCATATAGGTTCATAAGCAATAACTATCTGCTGTATTTGTTCAGTGGTTAAATGAAAAATGGATTCAACCAATTGATTGGCAACATACTCGGTTTCTTTACCTGCTTCTCTTACAACCAATGGTTCACCACAACAAAACAAAGGTTGCAATTGGTGCGCTAAGCATAGGTCAATTTTTTCTGCCAGCATGGCATTGGTTTCATTAAAATATTCTCTCCTTTCACTATGGCCTATTATAACATATTGTACACCTACCGATTGCAACATGAAAGCAGCCGTTTCACCTGTATATGCACCTGATTTTTTATGGGAACAATTTTGTGCGGCAATAAAAATATTTTCTTTTCCACCACATTTTTCTACAGCCATGGGTATATAAGGAAATGGAACAGCAAAAATTACTTCCCGACCGGGCAATAGCGCCAACGGCGCCTGCAATATATTGGTTAATAAAGTGGTACCTTCTTCCAGGTTTAAATTCATTTTCCAGTTGGCGGCTGCAATTTGTTTGCGCATGTTGTTGATAATTTAATTCAATTTAAAAATAAAGTGTTTACTCACTCAATTGCTCAAAGATATGCTGCAGTATTTTAATTTCATGATTTGATAGCCTGCATTTTTTAAATTCCATCCAATGTGAAATATCCGCTATTGCCTGCTTCAAGTTGTATTTTTTTTCTAACCCCCATGAAAAATGCGGCAGGTGTCTGGGCAACAATCCCGCTCCAAAAACATTACAACAAATACCCATTACAGTAGCCGTGTTGATGGAGGAATTGATGGCTACACGGGTATAATCGCCCATTAAAACGCCACATTTTTGCAGAAGATTACCATAGGTTTTTGTAGCATCATTCCACACCGAAACCGGGGCTCCGCTATTTTTTATGTTGCTATTGCTGGTTCCTGCACCTATATTACACCAGTTCCCAACCACACTATCACCTAAATAACCATGATGCGCTTTGTTGCTATAATCCATGATAATACTGTTTTTAATTTCACCACCCGCCACGCTATACCTGCCAATTGAAGTGCCTCCATAAATAGCAGCTCCCATTTTTACTACAGCATTTGCACCAACGGCAATGGGGCCACGTAACAAAGCACCTTCCATCACCAAAGCATTTTCGCCAATGTATACAGGGCCATCGTTTGCATTGATGGTAACGTGTTTTACTATGGCATCAGGTGCTATCCATACTGCATTAGGATTTTCAATACGATTGGATGCATCCATTGTACCCGGTTGTTGTAAAGAACGAACTAATGTAATATCTTCCTGAATGATGGCTGCATTGAACCGAAACAAATCGGTAACAGATTGCAGCATTTGAAGGGAATGTTGAAATGAATTGGGAACAACAATATTATTTGTTTCATTTCGAAAAAAATTTAGAGCCATTACATAATTGCCACAAAAAGCAATCATCCGGTTTTGATAAATAACAGATTGTCCGGGCCGTAAAGCAACCAATGTATTCAACAACTCAATATTGGGTAAAATATTGGCGGCAACATAAATTGCTTCATTTTCAGGTACCGATGGGTATAAATTGCATAAATAATCTATTGTAGCAATATACACCGTAGTGCCAGAAAATTTTTCCCAACGTTCTTTTTGCGTAAAAATGCCAAAACGCAAATCAGCTACCGACCGGTTCACTGAAAAGGGATAAAAATCATTCCGCCAATCGGCATTATCGTACAATACAATAGGTAGCATATAGCAACTTTTTAAAATGAAAATTTATATTTCATAACCAATCATTTCCATGCTCAACAAATAGTTGTATCCAGCGTTTTCTGTTGCTGTATTTTTCCATATCAATAATTAAATCTTTTCTGGACAGTGTAGCAAAATCCGGCAAAGTACCCAATCGGCTTTCAATTTGTTGTAATTGTTCAATGGCCAGAAATCCCAAACAATATACCGCAGCCATGGTATAATTAAACAAACGTTTTTGTTTGTCAGGTGCATTCAGGGCATTGATTTCGTTTTTTAACAATAGAACTTGTTGCTTATAAGCATGCTGTATAGCAGCAACAGAAGAAGAATGGTTGGCAAACGTATAAATTCCCGCCCTGCTGTCTTTGTAAGTATCAAACAAATCATTGATCATTTGAATAATAGTACCTAACAAATACCAGCATTTTTTTTCTGCCCCGGTACCTTCCACATCCATATAAAAATAACACATCAGCACTGCAAAGCCGCCTTTACGATGGGTTACAGACAATAATGTTTCTGCTGAAATAGATAGATTGAATTGTTGTAAAGAATCTTTCTGGGCCGTAAACATATCATGAAACAAAGCAAGATATGCTTCCTTCTGTTTTACTTCCTGCAATAAATACCGGTGAATGGCTCTGATGAGATATTCATCATCCGACTTAGGCGTATAATCATCACCCGAAAAAGTAAGGGCTTCAATTTCAGCAACAGTTAATGCATGGGTATCAAAAAAATCATCGTACATCGATGCCATTACAAAATAATATACCAATCGGGTTTTTTCAGCAATAGTAGTATAACGTCCATGCAATTGCGTAAAAGCATCGCAAACAATGGGGGTATAAATGGCATAACTAATAATGGATTTTTGTTTTACCGCATCAGCTATTAAAACGCCATGTTTTGTTTCAATAGCTGCAATCAGTTCCTGTGCAAAACGCTTCGATTGCCGCCTGCTGATAATAAAATGCAACAAAAGTTTGAAAACGACCGGAATGGCCAGTATGTATTTCTTTAAAGTTTCCACAGATTACAAAGAAACTATTATTTAGCATATCATTTTCATAGAATCAGAACCATGCTTTTTGTTACATGCCAAACAAAACAAGTTTAGTAACTTGCAGTTTTATTCAACAAATCATTGCACCATGAGTTTAGGCACATTTTCTTATCCCATGCCGGCCAATGAGCCGGTTTTACAGTATGCACCCGGAAGTAAAGAACGGGAATTGCTCAAAAAAGCATTAGCCGAATTAAAAGCAGCTACAGCAGATATACCCATGTATATTGGCTCTAAAGAAGTGAAAACCAATAAAAAAATAGCACTGCATCCGCCACATGAAATAAAACACACTTTAGGTTATTTTCATGCAGGAGATGAAAAGCATGTACAGCAAGCCATAGATGCAGCATTAACGGCCAGAGAAGCATGGGCTGATATGCCTTGGGAAGACAGAGCAGGGATTTTCTTAAAAGCTGCCGATTTGCTGGCTACGAAATACCGACCCTATTTGAATGCAGCCACCATGTTGGGGCAAAGTAAAAATGCTTTTCAGGCAGAAATTGACAGCGCCTGTGAATTAATAGATTTTTTACGATTTAATGTTCATTATTTAAGTGAAATATACCGGCAACAACCCAATAGTGCCCCAGGTATGCACAACCGTATGGAATACCGACCTTTAGAAGGTTTTGTAGTTGCAATAACCCCATTTAACTTTACTGCCATTAGTGGTAATTTACCTACTTCGGCTGCCATGTGCGGTAATGTAGTAGTTTGGAAACCAGCCAATACGCAGGTATTTGCGGCACAGTTGTTTATGAAAATATTGCTGGAAGCAGGTTTGCCACAAGGGGTAATTAATTTAATTTATGTGGATGGGCCGACTTTGGGAAAAGTTTGTTTTAATCACCGGGATTTTGCCGGTGTGCATTTTACCGGTTCAACCGGCGTATTCAATACCATGTGGGAAACCATTGGAAAAAATATGGCCATATACAAGTCATACCCCCGTATTGTTGGCGAAACCGGAGGAAAAGATTTTGTAGTAGTACACAAATCAGCCGACGTTGATGTAACCGTTACTGCATTGTTACGTGGTGCTTTTGAATATCAGGGACAAAAATGTTCTGCGGCATCCCGGGCATATATTCCTTCTAATCTTTCTGAAAAGATCAAGAAAAAATTAGTGGCAGGTGTGAATAGTTTTAAAATGGGAACCGTAGAAGATTTCAGTAATTTTATGAATGCCGTAATTGATGAAAAAAGTTTTGACAAAATTAAAAGTTATATTGACGGAGCCAAGCGCTCTAAAAAAGCTTCCATTTTAGTGGGTGGTGAATGCAGCAAAAAAGAAGGCTACTTTATACAGCCTACCATTATTATAGCAGAAGATCCGAAATATGTAACACTTTGTGAAGAAATATTTGGGCCTGTACTTACCCTGTATGTATATCCTGCCAACGAATTTGAAGCTGTATTAGATTTGGTTGACGGTACATCACCTTATGCATTAACAGGTTCTATCATAGCAAAAGACCGTGAAGCCATTGTTTTGGCTACACACAAACTACGCAATGCTGCCGGTAATTTTTATATTAATGATAAACCTACCGGAGCGGTAGTTGGGCAACAACCCTTTGGTGGGGCCAGAGCCAGTGGTACCAACGACAAAGCAGGAAGTATTTTAAACCTGTACCGCTGGTTAAGTGCCAGAACTATTAAAGAAACATTTAACCCTCCCGTTGATTACGGTTATACCTTTATGCAGGAGTCATAACAAGAATACAATAAATAAAACACAAAAAGCAGCCCATTCTTATGCCAGGGCTGCTTTTTACATTTGAAGGGATATATAAAAATTTATTCAGGCATTAATTACATGTATTACTCCGTTACTTGCCATTATAGCAGTAGCAGTAACCATTGCTGTGCCACCTTTAGCATCAGTCAGCAAAACCTTTACATCATGTAACCTTGCCTTCAACATTCCTCTTGCAAGTTTATATTTGGGCAGTACCGTGTACTTTTTGAATGGCAGCCTTTACATATTTGGCGGTTAATTTACCCGGTACAATATTGTAAGTTAAAATTTTAATGATCAAAGCCTTGTTTTCAGGCTTCAATAAATTGGCAATGGTACCATCCGGCAATTAATTAAATGCTGCATTGGTAAGAGCAAAAACCGTAAAGTGCCCCTTCCCTTCTAAAGCCTGCGCCAATCCTGCTGTTTTAACGGCAGCAATGGCTAAAACTGTTTTCTGCGCTTGTACCGAAAACGAACCCGGCAAAAGAATTGCTGCAAAGGCAAAGAATAATAATTTTGTTTTCATAACGCATTTTTTAAACGATTGTGCATAATAAAAGGTTAGATTATTTTCATATTTTAATAAGATATTCTATTTTGTGTAATGATTACAGGCAGCAATAATTTTTTTCATTCAACAAAAAAGTTTGAATGAAATAGAAAATTCATTTAAAAAAATTTTGAATCAACCTGTTTGTAAGAATATTCATTTTAAATACAGCAAACTATTATCCATTCAATATGCAATTTCAACTTACATTAGAATCAAATACGCCTGCTATCATTGGTTTAAATTACCAGTATCCTTTATCGGCCGCTATTTATAAAATTATACAACAGTCTGACGAAGTTTATGCCCGCTTTCTGCACAATGCCGGCTATACATCCGGCTTCAAATCCTTTAAATTGTTTACCTTTTCCAACCTCAATATTCCTTTTGAAATAAAGGGAGATAGAATGATATGTACAACCAATCGTGCCACCTTGTTAACTTGTTTTCACATGCCGGATGCGGCCACCCATTTTATTAAAGGTATTTTTCTACATCAACAAATTACTATAGCCGACAGCCGTTCAAAGGCACATTTCATGATTAAAGAAGTACAATTATTGCCAACTCCGAAATTAGATGCCATAGCTACTTTGTGGTTTGTACCTGCCAGTCCGTTAGTAACCGGACTAAAAAACAACAGGGGGCATTATGATTATATGTCGCCGCTTGATCAGGGTTATGAAAATAGTATCCGTTATAATTTAGTAGAAAAATGGAATAGCATTCACCCTTTAAGTACAGAAGAAAAGCAACAACTTTTTGAAACCATTCAAATAAAAACAGCGTATTATGCCACGCCTCCAAGGCACAGATTAATTACTATAAAAGAAAACACACCTGAGGAAACCAAAATTAGAGGATACGAAAAATTTAAAATACAAATAAAATCCCCGGCTCCTATCATTGAATTCGCCATGAACGCAGGTCTGGGTATTTATAATGCCATGGGCATGGGTTGCATTAAACCATTGGAATAAACAAAGCATATGGATCAGCAAAAAATACAACGATTGCTTCGCCTGTTAATGCTATTATCCGGACAGAAGCGATATAATTTACAGGAACTTATATCCAGAATGGAAATTTCTGAACGAACCATTTACCGGTATTTAGAAAGTTTTGAAACAGCCGGTTTTGTGATAGAACGCAACAATGGCAATTATCGGTTACAACAGGCACACAGTGCCACCAGAACCCTTCAAAATTTAATGCATTTTACCGAAGAAGAATTACTCATATTATTTGATACCCTTTCTTTAATTGAAGGAACATCTGCCATTAAAGAACAGCTAATCAGAAAATTAAACATGCTGTACGATTATAAAGTATTGCAATCATTACAAGAAACAGATGATTTGTTGAAAATACAAAGCATTGCCCAGTCTATTCGGCAGAAAAAGCAGGTACTATTTAAAAATTACCGTTCATCCAATAGTAACATCATATCAGACAGAAAAGTAGAACCATTCGATTTTACAACCGATTACCGTTCTGTTTGGTGTTATGAACACCAAAGCCGGCAATGCAAACAATTTAAATTAGCCCGTATACAAAGTATAGCAATATTACCTAATACATGGGAAAAGGAAGAAAAACACCACATTCATTTTACCGATGCATTCCGTATTTCGGCTAAAAAACCGGTGGGCAAAGTAGTTATAAGGCTCAGCTTAAAAGCGTATAATTTATTGGTAGAAGAATTTCCGCTCACAGCAAAATACATTGATAAAGAAAAAAATACGTATCTTTTAACCATTGCTGTAGCCGGATTTCAGGGTATTGGGCGATTTGTACTGGGCCTGCCCGGCGAAATAGAAGTATTGGGTAGCCCGGAATTCATAGAATTTTTAAGTAAGGAAAGAAAAAAATTTTAACTGACGGAAGTTGGCAGTGAGGTTGATGAAATTTGTGAGTGAGATAAGTGGAGATGGGGTAAGTTGGGAATTAAGGAATGAATTCTTTAAATTAGATTGATTAAATTTTTAGAAGATTAAATTATGTGAAATTAAATATAAAATTACATTATGGATATTAGCATTTTAAAACGAAAACCGGAATTAACTGAGAGAATAAAATTGTGTATACAACCATTGGCTCCATTATCAATGGTTTCAGATATTCCAGGCACTTACTATAAGACTCAAAACACTCCTGATAAATATAAGGTATGTGGATTGTTCGAGAATATTTTAGGATGGCATTTTAGTGTTAACGACAGAGATAAGATTAACAAACAACTGAAAAAAAAAGATAAAATAAGAGAAATAAACAAATCAAATTCAAGCTATAATTCATTGCTTTTTGATTTTTTTGATATTACTCTGTCATTTACTGGAGAAACTCTTCATTACAATGACCTATGGAAAAAATCTTTTCGTAGAGGCGATGCAGTTGTACATCCAAAAGGAACTCCCAATCTTGATTACGCAGTTTTGAGAAGAAAAAAGAAATGGATAAAAAGTAAAGAAGCTGAGCAAGTAAGGCTTAAAGAAGAATTAGAGGAACTAATAAAAGATGAGGATTTTAATAAAGAAAAAATAGAAGAACTTAAAAAAAAAATATTACCAAGAAGTACTACCCCATTGCTATTGTTTTTTAAGGATAATATTGGTGCATATCCAACTTATTATAGTTCACCAACTCTTAGAGAATATATAAGCTTTGATGGAGAAATACAATTAGGATTAAGTATCGATGAAGAATTATTAAAACAATTAGAAAATGTATTAAAAGATTGTTCTACGGGTTATTTGGGAAATAGTGAAGGTTGGGTGGAACTTAAAATTGAAAGGATATGAATATAACTCATCCATACATAAAATACGGGATAGCAGTTACCTTAGTCACTAAGGGCTATAGTGATTTTACATTAATTAAAAAAGATGATTTAAAAGAAGAACTTGAGAAAGGAATAAATCATTTTAGAGTTAAACCGCAAGGTGATTTTAAAAACAAAAATGAAATAAGATTTGATTTTTCAAATGAAAAAAAAGGATCACCAGCTAAAGGTATTTATTTATCGCCATGTATTCTATCTGATGATATAAGTGCTGGCAATGTCATCGAAGCTTTAAAAGATATATCAAAGAAATTGAATAATCAAGCAGATACTAAAATTGATATAACAAGATCTTTAACACCATTATCTGGAGAGTTTGGAAGTTTCGGAAAATCAATTGGAAGAGGAAAGCCTAAAACGGATATTTCCACCGCTTCATATTGTGCAATTACCACATCATCGCCAAATAAGCCAGCAATGGCATACAAAACATTTGAAAAGGGTATATACAAAAGAGAAAACATTGCTATTATTCCAGACCTTGATATTCCGGAATTAGTTGATTTTATAAATCTATTTATTAAGCTAAAGGATAGTTCAACGCATAAATTGATGATTGGAAATGTAAAAGACGGTAAACCCTTGCGACCAAAGATTTTTGATGGTAATTTCCCTTATGCCCCTAAAAGTAGTGCATTAGGAAGTGTAGCCTTATTAGGTGCAATAGGAAATTGGGGGAAAGAAGCAAAAAATATTGATTGGGCGAAGAGAGTATTAGATAGCTTGATTTCAAAACCAATATACCTTATTGGAAATAAAACTTTTGAAACTTATACATATAACCATTACATAATTGATTTAGCTAAGGAAGGCAAATTGAGTTCAATAATTGATAGCATTTATTATATAATTCTCTATAATCAAGGATATCGAAACAGAAACACAATTAGTGAATATCAGAAATTCGATCTTTTTGCCAGTCGTTTTCTTCAACTATTTAATCGTCCTGCATTTAAAGACTTTTTAGCTTTTAGGGCAGAATATCCAAATCAATTGGAATCACTTTTTAAAACATATTTCATAAACATGGAAAAAGTAAATGAACAAACTGTCCAATCTGCAAGAGCTTTGGGCAAATGGCTAAATTATGCAGCTTATTTAGTCGCAAAATCAGAAACAGCTAATAAAGGAAAAGAAGAACTCAGAAATGCTAAGGCTAAAACTTTGATAGAAATTGAAAGTTCTATTTTTTCTGCACGCTCAGGCGATGCATTAATTTTTCAAGCAGTAACAAGGGCTGGAAGGCTTTCAAATTCTGATGCACCTTCTGAGGCAGAATTTTTTATGACGCAAACGGCTACAGGGGAGATTCCTTTGGATACTGCAAAACATTTATTAATTGCTTTTTCAAGAGTGATGAATAAAATTGAAAAAAAGGAAAATCCGCCTGAAATAGCTGTAGAATTAGAGAATGATGAACTTGATACATTTTCTGAAGATATTTCTGATGCCCAAGAATAAATTTTAAAAACTTTAAAAATAAATATCATGACAATTAAAGGAATTTTGGTAACACTTTTAGCGCCAATGGAAAACCATATTGCAAATGGTGGTGAAAAATTATTAGGGAATGCTTCTTCAATAAAAAGAAGACCAGATGGAAAAGTTTATATTTCTGGTCAAATGCAACGCCATGTATTATTTAGCGCAATTGACCGATTAAATCAGGATGATACAAACAAGGGAGAAACATTTGTTTCTAATGGAGATGGCATTAGCAATAAGATTGAAGTAGATATTCGTGCAGATTTAGGGGGATTTATGCATCCTTCTAAAGGTGATTATTCTGGAAGAAGAACTGCACCATTAAGTGTAACACCTGCTGTAGCCATTACAGAAAGTGAAGTTGGGCGTGATTTAATGCTACGACTTAGTACTATGGATAGAGATAATGCAATAGCTACAAGAGAATATAGCGAAAGCGATATCATGCACATGAATTTCTTTCTTGATGTAAACACTCTTGGTATTTCTAAAGTATTTAATTATCAGGATACATTTCACATTGGTACATCCTATATCAAACACATCAAAGATGACGAACGCAAACGCAGAGCAAAGTTATTTCTTGAAGCAACGCGTACAATGAATGATTATGCGAACCAGGCAAGAAATGCGGTAAGTGGTGAACCTCAGAAAGTTTTGATAGTATTTGATACTAAGATGAGTAGAAAAGCTTCCAGATATTTTGTCGCATCTGAAAATGAAAAGGCTAATATTCTTGCGGAATTAAAAGAGCGTGAAGCTATTCATTTTATCGGCGATGATGCCAACGCTGGCGATGAAAATAATCTAAGTGTAAATGAAGCCTATAAAAAAGCTTTTGCATATTTAAGTACAAACAATTTATATAATGCCGCCGGCAATGATGAAAGCGTTAAAACCTTTGCAGCAGCCTTTGGGGAAGATTAAATAAATGAAGGAATCTTTAGCAAAACCATCAGGCATCACTCTCCAGCAACATATAAAAAATGTACTTGCTGAAGGTATTTATATTCATAATACTTTACCTATTTCTTTTCAGAAATATTCCAAAACTGTTAATAAAGATCTTTTCAAAAGACTTAATGGGGCTATTAAATTTCATGATGATGGTAAGCTTCACACCAAATGGCAAAATGCTTGCAGAAATGATTATGAAGAATTTTTAAAATGGCATTCTTTGACTGGAAAAAATTTTAATGAGTATAGCAAATATTTTAAAGATTTGGCAGGCAAAAATCTTCGCAATTCCAGAGTGAGGCATGAGATAAATTCCTTAACGCGACACATAGGTGATAGTTTCTCAAATCCAGTTAAAGTTGCAATTGCCGCACATCATAGTAAACTTGGAAGGAGGTTTGAAGATAGGTGGACTAATAATAACTCAGGAGAGAAAAGTTCTGATTTATGGAATGAATTTATCAATTTGAATGCTTGTTATAGAAATTTACATCAGTTTAAGGATGCAATCAAAAAGCATTATGAATTTTCAGGTGTCAGAGCTTATTTGCAATTAGCCGATAGAAGAGCAAGTGCGAAAGAGGATAATGGTATTTATATTCCATTACGATCTTTTGAATATAATTTCCCTTTTGATGAGAAGAGAAATGTTCAGAAAATAGTAGAAGATCATTTAAATGAAGATTTTCTTTTAATCAGGGCACCTACCGGATCTGGCAAAACAGATGCATCATTGTTATGGGCATCTTCTCAAATCGCAAATCACAAAGCAGAACGCTTGATTATAGCTATGCCAACAAGATTTACGTCAAACGCATTATCTATTAATGTAGCGGGAAGTTTATCAGATACGGGTTTGTATCATTCTAGTGCTTGGAATTCCAAGTTCCATAAACAAGTAAAAGAAGGGTTTCTAAAAAAAGAAATTGCAAAAAAAGAGCATGAATTGGCTCGTCAATTATTAGTGCCAGTTACAGTTTGTACAATAGATCATTTACTGATAGCGCTTACACTAACCCGAGAAGATCATCATTCAATTGTTTTTAATCTTTCTAATAGTTGTGTAGTAATTGATGAAGCGGATTTTTATGACGAATTTACCCAAGCTAATATTTTGGTTCTTTTGGAAGCTCTAAATGTTTTAAAAGTGCCAGTTATGGTAATGAGTGCATCTCTTCCAGAATCTTCATTATTAATGTATCAAAGCACTGGATATAAAGTTGGAAAAATCTATGAAGATACTTCGGACAATAAAAGAATAAGATGCATAATTGATGAAATTATTGAGTATGAGGAAGTGAAAGAAATTGACGATCAGTTACAAATATGTTTAGATAAAGGATGTGCCATCATTTATGCAAATACTGTGGCCAAAGCAATGAGATTTTATCGTTGGTTTGAAGAACGAAATATAAAACCTATTTTATATCATAGCCGTTTTACTGAACCAGATAAGGCAAAAAGGGAAGAATTATTGTTATCTGCATTAGGAAAAGACGCATGGAATTCAGGAACAGCAAAAGGCATTATTATTATGACTCAAATTGGGGAAATTAGTGTTAATATAAGTGCTGATTTAATGTTATCAGATTTATGCCCCATTGATAGGTTAGTACAGAGAGTTGGAAGATTATGTAGATTTTCAGATGATAAGATTGGAATTTTAAAACTCTTAATTCCTTTAAAAGGCAATACGTTGTATCCTGCGCCTTATGGGACATTTGTTCAAAAAAATGGATGGAAAGCAAATGAGGCTCTCGTAAAAACACGAAAATTATTAAAATTAGGTGAGTATTCCGCAGAGAAGTTTGTCGATTTAATAAATAAGGTATATCCTTCTTTTGAAAAATTCCAGATGAAAGCAAAACACAATGCTGAGTTATTAAAAAGTAAGTTTATAAACAATTGGATAATATTACCACTTGAAGCTACCAAAGAAGACGATACTGAAAGTAGTGAATGGAAAACCCGGGATATTAAGGCAAATGATACCGTTTTTATTGATTTCCCGGAATCAGACTATTTTCATAATTGGTCTGATTTTATAGAATATAAATTAGAATATGGGATTGATCTTCCTGTTTATTTGATTAAAAAAGGGATTATGATTTCTAAAATAGTTACTCATCAAATAACTATTGATGAAGAAAATAAACCTGAAATCATTTATGTTGCATTAAATTGTTATTCACAAGAATTAGGATTACAAATTGAATTTAATTCTACAGAAGATCAATTTTTATAAATATTTTAAAATTATTTTAAAGTATTTAATTATTCTGTAGGCTCAACCAAAATTCGGGTAATTAACTTAGAGTTAATATGGAAGGTATTATTAACTTTAAATTTAACAATCCCTCATGCAAATTACCGCTACACATATTAATTATTATTTTGTTTGCAAAAGAAAGCTTTGGCTGTTTTCGAATGGAATTAGTATGGAGCATACTTCTGAAAATGTAAAAGAGGGCAAATTATTACATGAAACCAGCTATCCGCAAAGAGCGGAACGGTATAGGGAAATTGAAGTATCATTTCCATTTAACACAGCTACACTATTGGGCAAAATTGACTTTTATGATGTACAACAAAATGTTATTCACGAAATCAAAAAAAATAATACAATGGAAGAAGGGCATGCATGGCAGGTAAAATTTTATATGTGGTTAATGGAGCTAAACAGATTCAAAAATACAACAGGTATATTGGAATATCCATTATTAAAAACAACGAAAAATATAGCAGCGCTTACCTTAACCGATATTGAAACATTAAACAAAGTTTGTATAGAAATTTCAGAAATAGCAGCATTAGATACCTGCCCGCCTGTTATTCAAAAAAAAATTTGTAAAAAATGTGCTTATTATGAGTTATGTTATATAACCGAATAAATTATTTACTATTTTATGTATGTATAAAACATTTAAAATTAAATGGGCGTAAATAATTGGTTGTAAACAATTACATTAAAACAGGATCCTTTTTAAAAATAAGCATTTTATAGAAGATACCAAACATAAGGAATATGCGCAAATCGTATTATTTATTTAATCCGGGGCGTTTAAGCAGAAAAGATAATACCCTAAAATTTACACCTGTTGATGAAGATGGAAATGAAGGCCCGGTTAAATACATACCAGTTGAAGGGATTAACAATTTATATGCATTTGGAAGTTTAGATGCCAATAGTGCTTTATATAATTTTTTAGGTAAAGAACAAATCAGTGTTCATTTTTTTGATTATTATGAACATTATACCGGTTCTTTCATGCCTAAAGACTATTTACTGGCCGGCAAAATGCTCATTGCACAAACCAATGCATACAGCAATGCAACTGCAAGATTACACATTGCACAACAATTTGTAAGTGGCGGTGCTGCCAATATGCAAAAAAATTTGCGTTATTATTACAACAGGGGTAAAACCATTGAAAGTTCTATTGAAAAAATTGATGCGCTGATGCGTGCCATTCCTGAAACTACCCATATTGAAATGCTGATGGGTATAGAAGGAAATATACGCATAGCCTATTATGAGGCCTTTGATAGTATTATTACCCATTTCGAAATGGGGAACAGAACCAAACAACCCCCATCGAATGAAGTAAATACCATGATTTCCTTTTTAAACAGCATGTGTTACAGTTTGTGTTTAGATATGATTTATCATACACAACTCAATCCTACCATCAGTTTCCTGCATCAGCCCGGCGAACGAAGATATTCTTTAGCATTAGATATAGCAGAAATTTTTAAACCGATATTGGCCGACAGATTAATTTTTACTTTACTAAATAGAAAGCAAATTCAGGCACATGATTTTGATAAACAGCTCAATAGTTGTCTGTTAAAAGAAAGTGGTCGTAAAATTATTACCAAAGCCTGGGATGAAAAATTAAATGAAACCATACAACACCGTTCATTAAACCGACAGGTTAGCTACAAACATCTGGTAAAATTAGAATGTTACAAATTAGTAAAACATATTTTGGGCATGGAAACATACAAGCCATTTAAAGCGTGGTGGTAAAAATGGAGATATTTAAAATTAAATATAAATTAATATAAAAAATGTATATTATTTTAGTATACGATATAGAGCAAAAACGGGTAGGTAAAATGTTAAAACTATGCAGAATATATTTAAACTGGATACAGAATAGTGTTTTTGAAGGGGAGATTACAGAGGTAAAACTAAAAGAACTGATAGTCAAAGCCAAAATAATGATGGATATTAAAACCGACAGTTTAATCATTTTTAAAAGCCGACAGGAAAAATGGTTAGAGAAACAGGTAATTGGTAAAGAAAAAAATGAGGTAGATAATTTTATTTAACATCGTCTACCACCCTGTATGTAGCTTTAAGGCAACTACAAAAACATGTAAGTTTTTATCATAAAATAGCACCAATCATACTTTCATCGCATCGTCGAACAAAGGCTGCAATAATATTATCACAGATCGACTACTTTTTAGTGCAAAAACCTTAGTTTTACCTTATTAAATTACATTGTAAATCAACTGTTTATCATTTGCTGATAAGCGGCTTTTAATCGTACCATATTGGAATTGAAATGAGAAAGAAGCAGTTGTACCATTTAAAGGCCCTGCTTTTAATCGTACCATATTGGAATTGAAATGAACTTGTGCTGCTAACTGAACTTTGAGCAGTAACTTTTAATCGTACCATATTGGAATTGAAATGGGCTATCAATATCTAAAATAACACCTGCAATATTCTTTTAATCGTACCATATTGGAATTGAAATATAACATTCGCTTCAACAATATAAGAACCTGCATCATCTTTTAATCGTACCATATTGGAATTGAAATTCTATTGGGGAAGCAGGAAATGCTATTGTTAATGTCTTTTAATCGTACCATATTGGAATTGAAATTCATTAATTAATCTCACATTATAATCTTGCGATGCTTTTAATCGTACCATATTGGAATTGAAATTATTTTTATAGAATTTAGCTGCCGGAGCCGGTAACTTTTAATCGTACCATATTGGAATTGAAATTTTACATATTAAAATATTTTCTTCATCGGTAATGAAACTTTTAATCGTACCATATTGGAATTGAAATTGGTACATGCATCCGGAAATTTTATTACTAAAACATACTTTTAATCGTACCATATTGGAATTGAAATGATATGGTCTTTAGCCGGAGAATTTGACCGCCATAGCCTTTTAATCGTACCATATTGGAATTGAAATAAAGCGGGGCAGACGTAACGCATTTCAGCAATCGGCTTTTAATCGTACCATATTGGAATTGAAATTTACGAAAATTCTGCCGTCTTCGTCAACTGTGTTCTTTTAATCGTACCATATTGGAATTGAAATTTCGAGAATTTCACAGTCGTTCTGTCCTTATCGCCTTTTAATCGTACCATATTGGAATTGAAATATCGTAATCAGTTAGGTATGGCTTACTATCATGGTCTTTTAATCGTACCATATTGGAATTGAAATTAATTACCAGCCTATATACACCGCACCCGCTATATATCTTTTAATCGTACCATATTGGAATTGAAATTCTTTATAATTACCTTTTAATTCAATATTCCCGTCTTTTAATCGTACCATATTGGAATTGAAATGCGTTTGTTTAATTTGTGATTAATTCCATTGCCGCCTTTTAATCGTACCATATTGGAATTGAAATGCATCAATTCAATTTTATTTTTCAATAATTGGCCTCTTTTAATCGTACCATATTGGAATTGAAATAAAAAAACACCTACCTGACTGACAATAAACACGTCTTTTAATCGTACCATATTGGAATTGAAATGAAACTGACAATCCTAAACCTACTTTTTGTAAGACCCTTTTAATCGTACCATATTGGAATTGAAATCTCTTTTAGATGGGCTGACGAATAAATGATTTAATCTTTTAATCGTACCATATTGGAATTGAAATGATATTGTTAGTGCCGTTACCCCTAATGCCGATGCTTTTAATCGTACCATATTGGAATTGAAATTGCCTGATTGAGCTGTTATACTTAGCGCCACGGCCTCTTTTAATCGTACCATATTGGAATTGAAATTTTTGTATTTGTGTTTTCATAATTTTTAGTTTTACTTTTAATCGTACCATATTGGAATTGAAATATACATTGAATGTATCGTTGTTTAAATACGCAGAATCGCTTTTAATCGTACCATATTGGAATTGAAATTTAGATGCCGTTTACAATGGGCTATTAAAATTAGAACTTTTAATCGTACCATATTGGAATTGAAATACGATTAAAGCAGCTGCACCATTAGTTGCCGGTGTCTTTTAATCGTACCATATTGGAATTGAAATTTTCTTAAATGAGAATACAGTTGCAATCTTTAAACTTTTAATCGTACCATATTGGAATTGAAATTTGTTTGTGATGAAGTAGTTGCTATCGTTATAGTTCTTTTAATCGTACCATATTGGAATTGAAATTTAAAGGTAAGTAGGTAGATGCAGCAGCAGAAGTACTTTTAATCGTACCATATTGGAATTGAAATCCGAATGAAATAATTACTAATAATAAAAAAAATATCTTTTAATCGTACCATATTGGAATTGAAATTTTGTTGATGTTGTTGCCTGTGATATACTAAATGCACCTTTTAATCGTACCATATTGGAATTGAAATGTTGCTAAACGCCACTAAAATATCATCCAAACCTTCTTTTAATCGTACCATATTGGAATTGAAATTGTATATAACGACCTTCCCTTGCCTTGGCGTTATATCTTTTAATCGTACCATATTGGAATTGAAATTTAATTATACCGCCTAATATATAACTTAACTATTTCTTTTAATCGTACCATATTGGAATTGAAATTGATTAGGTATTTAGCAAATTGCTCAACTGTTATCCTTTTAATCGTACCATATTGGAATTGAAATTTCGTAATATTATTTAATTTTACAATTCCTTCAACTTTTAATCGTACCATATTGGAATTGAAATGAATTTTGTTTATATACGCTTCCTGACAATGCAGCTTTTAATCGTACCATATTGGAATTGAAATATTTTCTAAAATAAAATTGGCTGCTTCGTTCCCTCTTTTAATCGTACCATATTGGAATTGAAATGGCATGTAATAGGTTATTAAAAGAAATAGCGAAAAGCTTTTAATCGTACCATATTGGAATTGAAATAATTTGGATTATTGCCGGTGCCTATTAATTGCCACTTTTAATCGTACCATATTGGAATTGAAATTTAACTGTAGTAGCTTCACAGTCATTTCCTGCTCCCTTTTAATCGTACCATATTGGAATTGAAATTTAGTTATATATTTATTGTTTACGTCTGTTTGTCTCTTTTAATCGTACCATATTGGAATTGAAATCCCTTTTTGCATCGTTTCAATTTTTGATTTTAACAACTTTTAATCGTACCATATTGGAATTGAAATATGTTTTTAAAATATATTGCTCTAAACGCTCCCACCTTTTAATCGTACCATATTGGAATTGAAATCCCTTTAAATTTTGCAATGTGATAAGCAATTTGTACTTTTAATCGTACCATATTGGAATTGAAATGCCGCAATAGCTCTATCATTCAATTGAAGTATACAAATACTTTGAGAGGACGTTTTAAAAAAGTACGGAAAACAGGAAATGGGTAGTACTGTTTTTTCCATACTACCCATTTGTATAGTGGAGATAAGAAAGTACGAATTGGTATTATTTGAAATCTGCCGATTTTAGCCCTTGATTTACTTTTACATCTTTCACATCTAATTCAATTTTCAGTCTGCCCTGATCAACAATTGTTTTCATAGGCACCTGCAAACCGTTGTATGATTTATAATCATGATAAAAAGTTTGAATAACCATTTTTCCTGCAGGGCTACCATCTTTTTCAGTTACAGATTTTAATTTTAATCCGGTTTTTACATCATAGTAATTGGTAAAAGTTCTGCCCTTAGGCGATTTAATTTCAACAGCATAAGCATCATGGCCTTCAATGGATTCAATATCTTTTACTGTATAAGTATAACCATCTTTTGATAAATAATACGCTTCAGGCAGCATGGAAGCACTTTCTGCCAATTCTTCTTTGTCATCATCTTTCAAAGGCTGTTCCTGTCCTTGCGCAGAAACAGAATAAGTACCTTCTTTAGTCAGCTGCTTTTGCAACAGCATGCCTTGAATGGTTAAAGTTTGTTCAAAATAACCGGGCAACAAATATTTTTGATCGAATACTAAAGTTTGCCCCATTGCACCGGCAGTTCCGCTTATTTCTAAATCTTTAATATCTTTTAAAGCCGCATTACCCATTGCGGCTGCGGCCTTTTCAATAATGCTTTTACCGGAAACACCGGCATCTGCTTTTTTAACAACAGGAGCAACAACAGGATTTCCTTCTACATCGTAGTATTGAATGGTTCCATACTTATCAAGCCCGGATACTACTTGTTTGGCATTGCCTACAATAACGGTATACATATGTTCGGGCTGAATATATTTTTTCGCCATCTCCATAACGGTACCGGCATTAACAGCAGCAATATTTTTTAAATAGTTTTGATAATAATCGGATGGCAAGTGGTAAATGGCTTCATTTAAAGCAAAATTTGCAACAGTGGCAGGGTTTTCTAAACTTCTGGCAAACGCACCACTGAGTGTATTTTTAGAAAGTTCTACCTCTGTATCACTTACCGGTGTAGTTCTGATTAATTCAAACTCTTTTAAGAACTCGCCTACAGCACTATCGGTTTTTTCATTCCGTACGGATGCTTCAGCATTAAAACTGCCAATTAATTTATCGGGATTAACAGCACTGTAAGCTCCATAAGTAAACCCATGTTTTTCGCGAAGATTCATGAATAAACGGGAAGATGCCCCACCACCCAAAATATTATTCATTACCCTGACAGGGATTACATCTGCATCGCCAGGTTTTAAAGGTTCTGTTTGCACAAAATTAATAACACTTTGCACAGATACCGGTCTGTCAACAATAGCGATGATGGGTTTTACAGGATTAGCAGGCACAGGATATTGTGGCTTTGGAACATCACCACGCTCCCATTTTCCATAATAGGTTTCAGCTAATTCTTTCGCTTCTTCTTTGGTAATATCGCCCACAAAAACCAGATAACTGATATTGGGTTTCCAATAAGCTGCAAAATAGTTTTTGATATCGGCAACAGTTACATTTTTAACAGTACTGTCGGTTTCAATTTCACCATAAGGATGATTAGAGCCATACAACAATTTACTCACTACATTTCCTGCAATAGAATTGGGATCATCTTTACTTTGTGCCAGTCCTGAAAGTTCCTGCCTACGAATTTTTTCTAACTGATCAGCAGGGAATGAAGGATGGAAAGTAATATCGGCCATAATTGCAAACAACTTTTTGAAGTTTGTGGAAAGGGCTGAACCGCTAATACTGGTAGCACTGGCATAAATATTACCTCCTAAAAAATCGATGGCATCATCCAATGCTACTTTATTCATAGTGGCAGTACCACTGCGCAACAATTGCCCAGCCATACTGGTTAATCCTGCTTTATTTCCTTCCAGTACCGGATCTCTATTTACGGTTAAAGAAACCGAAACTCTGGGTAATTTGGTATTACGAACTACAATTACTTCTAATCCGTTGGGCAAAGTAAATTTTTCAGTTTTGCCTAATTCTACGGCTTTGGCCGGACCCGGCGGTGGTGGTACTGCCCTGTTTATGTTTTCCTGTGCCCAAATTGCTATGGGAGCCAGTAATAATAATGTTAGAATGAAACGTTTCATAAGTTTATTTTTTATAATTGTATTGTACTGAAAATTGCCCAAGCGCTTGAATAGAAGCTGGTGCATAGCTTTTCAGAATTATGATGATCGTTTAACTTTTTAAGAATAGCAATCCATTTTTAAAAGCGCTGTTTATTTTTTGTATTGATCCTTTGTTCCTTTGGGAACATAATAAAGAATTACACGATTATCTTTTTTGAAATATTTTTTTGCAACATCCCAAACATCTTCCCGTGTAACTGCATCTAATTTTTTTATTTCTGTATTAATTAAATCAGCATCACCAAAGTAAACCTGGTAATTAGCAAGAGATTCAGCTATACCTTGCATTGTGGAATTTCGGGTAACAAATTGTGTATTTATTTGATTTTTCACTTTTTGAAATTCGTGTTCACTTACCAATCCGTTTTTTAGTGTATTAACTACCGAGTCCATATTTTTTTCCAACACCTGTGGTTGCACGCCTGAGTTGGCAATACTGTATATAATAAAGAGACTTGCATCTTCCAGCGCATAGTTAAAAGCGCCGGTAGCCACTGCTAATTGTTTTTGGTCAACCATTACTTTATTGAGTTGTGCAGAATTACCGCCCGATAAAATGGTACTTAAAACATTAAATGCATAGTATTCATTCGTTCCCTGTTTGGGTGCCCGGTAAGCTTCTATTACAGCGGGCAATTGAATATTATCTTCAATCACATCCCTCACTTCGCCACCCAAAGGGGGTTCCGTTACGTTGGGGCGTGGTATGGGCAAAGTTCCTTTGGGTATGGGGCCAAAATAAGCTGCAATTAGTTTTTTTGTTTCCGGAATATCAATATCTCCGGCTATAGAAAGTACGGCATTATTGGGTACATAAAATGTTTTATAAAACTGTATAAACTCATCTAATTTGGCAGAATTTAAATCTTCCATACTACCAATGGGTTGGTATTTATAGGGATGTACTTTAAAAGCACGTTTAAATATTTCGCCAATAATGCTGCCATAAGGCTGGTTATCTATTCTGGTGCGCTTTTCTTCCTTAACTACTTCACGTTGGGTATTTACGCCCACCTGCTCAATTTTAGCGTGCATCATTCTTTCACTTTCCAACCATAAACCCAATTGTAGTTGATTAGCCGGCAATACTTCATAATAATAAGTTCTGTCCTGTGTAGTATTGGCATTGTTGGTTCCACCTGCATTGCTAACGTATTTCATAAATTCGCCCCGCTTAATATTGTTGCTACCCTCAAACATCAGGTGCTCAAAAAAATGTGCAAAACCTGTACGGCCGGGTAGTTCGTTTTTAGAACCTACATGATACAACACACCTACTGCTACCACCGGCGCTGTTTTATCGCGGTGTAAAATAACGGTTAATCCGTTAGGTAGTGTGTACTCATCAAATTCAATTTTTCGGGCTTGTGCCTGCACTAGTTGACTTAGCAAGCAAAAGGTTGCCGCAACAAAAAAAACTTTTTTCATTTGCAAGGAATTTATTTTTAAAAATGTAAACATTTTAGCATACTGCAGATGAATAATTGAAAAAAAATATCTGGAGCAGCACGGGTTACATTGAATGAATTACAACAATACGTGTAATTGCATTAATAGAAATTTTTAGCAATTTATAGAAAAAAATATATCCAAAAAAAATATTTTATTGTTTTATCCATTCCAATAAAAACTGATTGGATATTGTATCAGGATGCGTCCATTGAATGCTGGAATCTTTTTTAAACCAGGTAATTTGCCGCTTGGCATAATGCCTTGTGTTTAACTGAATTAACTCAATAGCCCTGTTTAATGAAACAAAGCCATTTAAATAATCAAATACTTCTTTATAACCTACTGTTTGCAATGCATTGAGTTGTTGTAATGGTTGCAGCGATTTTACTTCTTCTACTAATCCTGCTTCTATCATTGTACATACCCGTTCATTAATTTTTTGGTATAATTCCTGGCGTGGTAATTCTAAACCTATTTTTAGTATTCTGAAGGGGCGTGGCACATTTTTTTTGGAACGAAAATGTATAACCGATTTCCCGGTTGCTTCCATCACCTCTAAAGCCCGCATTAAGCGTTGCGGATTTTGTTGTTCGGCCTGTTCCCAAAAAACGGGGTCTGATTTTTTAATCTGTTCCTGCAGCCATACCAATCCTTTTTGATGATAATTTTGAATAATGCTGTTTCTTAAATCAGGTGGTACCGGCGGAATGTTATCTAACCCATTGCAAAATGCATCTACATATAAACCACTGCCACCAACCATTACTGCAACAGAATGTTTGGAAAAAATGTTTGCTGCTGCCTGCAAGGCATATTGTTCAAAAACAGCTGCATTTACATCATCATATACAGAATGAGAATTAATAAAATAATGTGGTACCAACTCCAGTTCTGCAAGCGTAGGCTTGGCAACGCCAATATTGAGTTCCCGATAACATTGTCGTGAATCGGCAGAAATAATTTCGGTATTCAACAATTGTGCAATACGCAAAGCCAGTGCCGTTTTACCTACAGCAGTAGGCCCTATCACTAAAATCATCAAAGGATTCAATGAATACACAAGTAATATTTTTTATGAATGCCGATTAAGAATAACTCAGGCTATTTTTTAAAAATCATCCAGCCCCTGACCTTCAGCATCTTCTGCATTTTCCTCTTCCTCGTCTGTGTTTTCCGCTGCGTCGCTTTCTTCACCAAAACCATCACCGGCTTCAGTTAAATCGTATTTCTCTTCTATATCAGCAAATTTTTCACCCAATAATGATTTGGTGCCATATTGTTGAGGCCCTATTCCTTCAATACGGGTAATTACAGGATAATTTAATTTGGTATTTTCATCCTTACTTACCTGAATCAATGCTACCAGAAAAACCCAATTTTTATCAAAATCATACACATAAATGAATTTCTGATTGGGATCTTTAATTTCACTACCAATGGTGGTTTCGGCCATTAATAAAGGGGCAACCACATAAGGTTTTTCATATACCGCCAGCGAAATTTCACGGCCCCGTTGCCAGGCATCATTACTTCTGTAAAAAGTAGCCTGATGCCTATTATCGAATTCATAAGCTTTCAATATAGTTAAATGCAAATCGAGAAAATGCTGGGTATGTTTGATGGCGATATCTCTGTAAACTGCATCATCTTCTTCTAAATAAACCCTGAATTTTAAAATGGCCATGGTGTATAATTTTATGTATATATCCAGACAAACAGCTATTCAATAAAAATAACTGCTTTTGTTTATATTTTGCTGCCTTTCAATATTTAGCTTTTGTTAATGCTTCAAAGAAACGAAAAACATTTTAAATGGGCTGCAGGTTTAATGAAGCTGCTTTTTGCAGCATAAATGCATAGGCAGCCTGGTAGGTATTGGGAATAACCCCGTCAAGAATCGCTTCCCGAATGGCATCTTTAATCATCCCTACTTTTCTGCCGGGTGGCAAGCCGAAAATGCGCATAATGTCTTCGCCTGAAAGTGGTGGTTGCCAGTTGCGTAAATGATCTTTTTCCTCAACCTCTTTCATCCGTTCTTTTACCATTTCAAAATTTTGCAGATACCGCTGCACTTTTTGTTTGTTTTTGCTGGTAATATCTGCATTGCATAATAACATAAGTGCGTCAATATCATTTCCTGCATCAAACAACAATCTGCGAATGGCGCTATCGGTTATATTTTCTTTGGTAAGCGAAATAGGTCTTAAATGCAGCTCAACTAATTTTTTTACCTGGCGCATTTTTTCATTAAGGGGTAGTTTAAACTGCGCAAATATTTTTGGTACCATACGGGCGCCCACCACTTCATGACCATGAAATGTAAAGCCATGGCCCGGCTCAAAACGTTTTGTTGCAGGTTTTCCAATATCATGCAATAAAGCCGCCCATCGTAACCATAAATCATCCGTAACTTCAGCAATATTATCTATTACCTGAATAGTATGGTAAAAATTATCTTTATGTCCCATCCCATCAATATTTTCAGCACCATGTAAGGCCATCATTTGTGGAAAAATAATAGAAAGAAGTCCTGATTTACTTAACATTTCTAACCCAATGCCGGGTTTAGTTGCCAGTAAAATTTTATTAAACTCATCTGTAATTCTTTCCTGTGAAACAATTTTAATACGATGTGCATCTTGTTGTATGGCATCAAAAGTTTTTGGTGCAATAGAGAAATTTAATTGGGTAGCAAAACGAATAGCCCGCATCATGCGTAAAGGATCATCACTAAAGGTTTGTAGGGGATCTAATGGGGTTTGAATAATTTTTGCTTTCAGATCGTGTATGCCAGTAAACGGATCTAACAGCATACCATAATCATCCGCATTTAAACTGATACCCATGGCATTAATGGTAAAATCGCGCCGTAACTGATCTTCTGCCAGTGTTCCTACCATTACTTTTGGTTTTCTGCTTTGCTCGGTATAACTTTCTTTTCTTGCACCCACAAATTCTACTTCAAAAAAACTGCCATCGGGCAATGGTAATTTAATTTGGGCAGTTCCAAAATTTTTAAAGTAAGCAACGTTGGGTTTGGGCTGAAACAATTCTGCAACGGCATGTGCCAGTTTTATACCATCCCCTAAACATACAATATCTGCATCTTTAGTAGGCCTGCCCAGAATTTTATCCCGAACAAATCCACCAATTAAAAATGCAGGCATTTGCATTTGCTGCGCTGCTTTGGCAATGGTTGCAATAATTTTTTCTTCTGTATTTGATAAAGTAATCTGCATTGCGGCAAAGGTACAAATTGAAAAAGGCATTTAACAACCGAATTTTTTATTGCATATATCCTGTATTTAACGATGTGCTATCAAATAACGTAACCCGATTGCTGCATTTTAATATGCAAGGGTTGCAGTAATTGATGGGCTTGTATATGCAAGGCACAATGAAAATGCCCTTGTGGACAACCAGCCCTGCCATGTATACCACAGGGCCTGCAACTTAATAGCTCCTGTACCTCTACAATATATTGTTCATGGCTAAGCGGCCCATATCCAAAAGCAGGAATGGTGGAACAGTACACAACAGTAACCGGTGCATTGACTGCGGAAGCAAAATGCATAGGGGCCGAATCGTTCACATAGTTCATGAATGCAGCCTCCATTAAAGCGGCCGACTGTAAAAAACTTAATTTACCTGCTAAATTTTCCACTTGTTTACCGGAACTGGCAGCGGCTATATTTGCACACAAAGCATTATCAGAAACTGCACCCAATAAATAAATTGTTAATGAATCTGGTATTTGATGAATCAATTCTATCCATTTTTCAGCAGGGTATTGCTTGGTAAACCATACAGAAGCCGGAGCAATACAGATATATTTTTTATTCTGCAAATATTGTACTGAAGCTGCAATGGATGCATTATAATACAATTTAGGCAAAGCTGCCTTTCCATTTGTAAAATGTGCAATCAGTTGTTGATTGCGTTCAATTTCATGCAACGGTGTACCATTTTCGCCGAAATGATGCGTAATAGATTTTGTGAAAAAACAACTGAATGGATTGGTTCGAAAACCAATTGTTTCAGCAGCACCTGAAAAAGCAGTTAATAAACCGGTTGCAGCATAACGCTGCACATTGATTACCCTGGTATACTTTTCTTTTCGAATTTGAAATAATAATTGAATAAGATGCCGATATTTCTGCTTTTTCTTATCCCAGATTAGTACATTTTTTATATAAGGATGTGCTTCAAACAGCAACTCATTCCCTTTACGAACCAAAACATGTAGTAAAGTTTCAGGGTATTGAGCATGTATTTTTTCCAACAATCCGGTTGCCAGAACAACATCACCAATAAATGCGGTTTGTATGAGCAGCACTTTTTCCATATCTGCAAAATAAATGCATAATAGGCAGCATTATTCAAATTCCAGTTCATTGCTGAAAAATTCCCAATCGAACAACAGATATTTTTCTTTAAAAAGACAAAGAGGTTTAGGAACCAGTGTAGCTTCGGTATCGTTTTGTATTTCGGTTAAATCAGAAGCAATGGTATGCTTATCCAGCCCCATTTGAAGAATTAATTCAATGAAAGGCTGCACTTTTTCGGAAGGAACATCTACAATAACTCTTGCCATACCATTTTAATTGCTTCTTCTAAACTAAATAATTTTTGTTATAAAATGAAGCTTTTAACAGAGAATTTATGAAAATAAAATTTTATGACGATAAGAAGCTGACAATCAGAACTTGCGCAAAAAAATATTAAATTTTTTACCAATTATTTTTTAAGTAAAACCAAGCTATTTCAGTACGATTTACTTTGAAACACTGTCAAAATATTTTTGACACATGATCCAAAACAGAAATTACGGGCGTAAAACATGGATGGAGCCATCCTGTCGCCATTCTATAATGGTAGAAGGCACTGAGGGCTGTTTATCATCTTGCCGGTATTGAACCACATAATCTACCGAAGAGCGAATTGTTTCTGAAATAGATGCAAAATTAGCCGGAGATGGTTCTCCACTCAGATTAGCCGAAGTGCTAACGATGGGCTTTTTAAATCTTTTAATGAGTTGTTTACAAAATGGGTCTTGGCAAATACGAATAGCAATGGAGCCATTTTCGGCAATTACATTATTTGCAAATCCAATGGCTGCAGGATAAATAACGGTAGTGGGCTTTTGTTGCTTTGCTAAAAAATCAAATACACACAAGTCTATGGCAGCCACATGCTGTAATACTTGCTTTTCATCTGCTACCAATACAACTAAACTTTTTTGAGGCGGACGATTTTTGATTTGAAAAACTTTATCAACCGCTGCCGCATTCGTAGCATCGCAGCCAATACCCCAAATGGTATCAGTAGGATACAGCAAGGTACCACCTGCCTCCAAAACCTTTAATGCATGAATAATATCTGGTTCAAACAATTTCATTTTTCAAAACTAACAGAATTGCATTTAATTTATTTAAATGAATGTAATATCATTTTTTTTATAACCATCAGCCAACTTTCTGTAACCGTTTATAACTATGTTTGCATAAATTTTTTTTAATGGAATTACAAACACGCATCATCGCCGCCTGGAATGACAGAAATTTATTACATGACAAACAATACAGTGACGCCGTTCGCGAAGTGATGGAAGCCATTGATAAAGGCCAACTAAGAACTGCTGCCCCCACAGCGCAAGGGTGGCAGGTAAATGAATGGGTAAAACAAGCCATTCTATTGTATTTTGCCATACAACCCATGGAAACCTACCAACTGCCCCCATTTGAATTTTACGACAAAATGTTGCTAAAGAAAAATTATGCAGCATTAGGCGTACGTGCAGTACCCCATGCAGTAGCACGTTATGGTGCCTATTTAGCCAAAAATGTGGTATTAATGCCAAGTTATGTGAATATTGGTGCTTATGTAGATGAAGGCACCATGGTAGATACCTGGGCCACAGTTGGCAGTTGTGCACAAATTGGCAAACACGTTCACCTGAGTGGCGGTGTGGGTATTGGTGGTGTACTGGAACCGTTACAGGCCAGTCCTGTTATTATTGAAGATGGTTGCTTTCTGGGCAGCCGCAGTATTGTTGTAGAAGGCGTTCGTGTTGAAAAAGAAGCAGTTTTAGGAGCCAATGTGGTATTAACACAATCCACAAAAATAATTGATGTGAGTGGCAGCACGCCAAAAGAATACAGAGGCTATGTACCGGCAAGAAGTGTAGTAATTCCGGGTACCTATCCTAAACAATTTCCTGCCGGTGAATACCAGGTTAGCTGTGCTTTAATTATTGGGCAAAGAAAACCAAGTACTGATTTAAAAACCAGTTTGAATGATGCACTGCGCGATTTTAATGTATCAGTATAATTGAAATTTAAAATACTGCCTTAGGCAGTAAGTTTTTTGCCTGAATTGTTGAATAATGCATACAAAAATAAGAACGGGAATGGCAGGAGGGTTTATCATTGCCATTTTAGGCGCCTTGCTTTTTTCAACCAAAGCCATTTTTGTGAAGCTGGCATTTCAACATACGCAGGTATCAGCCATCCATTTGCTGGTATTGCGTATGTTGTTTTCATTGCCATTTTACCTGATTGCTGCAACTTATGCCCATAAAACCAGTACCGAAAAGCTAACCCGCAAACAATGGGTTTTATTAGCCTTGATGGGTATTTTAGGATACTACCTGAGCAGCTTGTTCGATTTTATGGGTTTGCGATTTGTTTCTGCAGGATTAGAAAGACTGATACTGTTCTTGTATCCAACGTTTACCGTACTGATCAATACTTTTTATTTTAAAACAAAACTGAAACGAATACAAGTTGTCGCTCTGCTCTTAACCTACATTGGTATTGGCATTGCCTTTTTAGGAGAAGTAAAATTAGATGCCGGAAATATCCATTTCTTTTTGGGCATATTCATGATTTTTTTATGTGCCGTAACTTATTCAATATATTTAGCAGGTACCGGAAAATTAGTGCCCATTATAGGCTCTACAAAATATACCGCCTATGTAATGCTGTTCGCAACTATGGGTGTTTTTGCGCATTTTTTAATAACCAACCATCAAAATTTTGGCCAACTGCTACAACCCAATTTGCTCATCTATGGCATTGCACTGGCAATCATTGCAACAGTGCTACCTTCTTTTTTAATGAATATTAGTATGAATAAAATTGGCAGTAACAATGTGGCGATTATTACCAGTATTGGCCCTGTTTCCACCATTATACAAGCCCATTTCTTTTTAGATGAGCCCATCTTTTTTTTACAATTAGCCGGAACTGCTTTGGTCATCGCAGGTATTCTCTTGATAGGATGGAAACCCTCATTAACCTAATACCAGAAAGGAATTAATTTTGGGTCTTAGCAAGTATTACTAATAAGCCGGATTTTTTAATATCCATTGCCTTTCTTCTATTTGCATTTTTAGTAAAAGTATTTTTAGCAATATTTTTAAAATTACTAATCGCCTTCATGTAAAACAAAAACATGGCTAATATAAAAAGCAATACAACTGGTATATAGTATAACGGATAAAACGCTAATGCCTCACTTCAACCAATTTTGCTTTTGTTGCCGGCAGCTATGGTACAATACACAATTTTGATTGGCGCATAAACACTATTGCCCAACCCAATAACTGCAATGAAAGCAACACAAGCACAATTCCCAAAAAATTCCATTCAAAATATGGCGTGAGTGCAATGAGTGCAGCAATTGCAAACATTTGCCCGGACACTAACTAAGCAATATGAAATTTTTTTTGACATAAAAGGTATGCCGCAAGTTACGAAGATGTATTCAGGCAGTATTCCTCCCCATATTCCCAATTCAATTCTGACAGAAATACAGCAACCCCACAATTAAAATGTCATTTTTTCTTAATTTATACACTTTGTCTGCCAAAAAGTATGCAACAAATACACTTGCACAGGATTTGAGGATTGAGTTTGCAAAATGCTGAATAAAATATCCTTCAGCAAAAAAATGGATTGTTAACCAATAAAATAATACAACTATGACACTCGTAAAAAGTAACAACATGACACCTGTTTTCAACAGGTTATTTGATGATTTCTTTAACAATGATTGGGCTGATTGGGGCCTTCGGAATTTTTCAGGGGAAGGCAGCACCTTACCCAAGGTAAACATTAAAGAGGATGACAACGGCTATACCGTTGAAATGGCAGCTCCGGGCATGAAAAAAGAGGATTTTAATGTAAACTTAGACAAACAAGTGCTGACCATTAGTGCTGAAGCAAAAGAGGAAAAAGAAGAGAAAAAAGCCAATTACAGCAGGAAGGAATTCAATTATCAAAGTTTTCAACGCAGTTTTAGTTTGCCTGAAACTGCTGATGATGAAAAAATTTCTGCTCAGTACAAGGATGGCATCTTAAACATTTACATCCCCAAAAAAGAAGAAGCAAAACCCAAACCTGCTAAAACCATAGCTATTGCTTAAGCCGAAGTTGAAGAAAGAAACGCAATGGGTTGTGCGGCTGCAACAGTATAAGCACAACCCATTTCATTTGCATGCATTTGGTTTATTAAAATGCACAACTGTAAACAGGTAAATATGAGGTTGATCAGTTGTAAAATATCAAAACAAGTATAACTTTATCTGTAAACAACAATTTATGCAATATCAGGATTATTATAGCTTATTGGGCATTGCTAAATCTGCCACAGCCGATGAAATTAAAAAAGCGTATCGGAAGCTGGCTGTAAAATATCATCCCGATAAAAACCCCAATAACAAAGAGGCAGAAGATAAATTTAAGCAGATAAATGAAGCCTATGAAGTATTAGGCGACCCGGAAAAAAGAAAAAAATACGATACACTTGGCGCCAACTGGAAGCAATATGAACAAAGCGGATTTTCAGGTAATCCGTTTGGCGAGCAAGGCGGTAATAATGGTGGGGGACAATATTACCAGTTCCAGGGTGATCCCTCTGAATTTTTTGGCGGTGCCGGAAGTGGATTTTCTGACTTCTTTGAGGCTTTTTTTGGCGGAATGAGAAGTAACACTAAAACAAAATCACGCACCCCGTTTGGTAGTAGCAGCCAATTTGAATCGAGGTCATCGGATCTTACCGGAGAGGTTACCATATCACTTCAAGAAGCCTATACCGGTACTGAAAGATTGATCAGCACAGGCACTGAAAAAATAAAACTGAATATCAAACCCGGTGCCTATGAAGGACTTCAGTTAAAGGCAAAGGGAAAAGGAATAAAAAACAGTTCCGGAAAAGCCGGCGATTTATACATTAATGTTCATGTACAACCAAATACTGTTTTTACACGCAAGGAAAATGATTTGTATATGGATTTGCAAGTAGATGTATTTACCATGCTTTTAGGTGGTAAACAGGAAGTAATTACATTGGGTGGAAAAATAAACTTAACATTACCAGAATGCTGTGCCAATGGTAAAACCATGCGTTTAAAAGGTAAAGGAATGCCGGTATATAACCAACCTGGCACATTTGGAGATTTATATGTAACCCTGCATGCATTAATACCAACAAAACTTTCAGCAAAACAAAAAAGTTTACTGAATGAGGCTAAAAATGCTGCTTAAATAAAATATAATAAAAATAAAATATAATTTTATGACAGGAAATTTCAATCAAATTATAGCTGATACCAAACCCGTTTTGGTAGATTTTTTTGCAGAATGGTGCGGCCCCTGCAAAATGATGGCCCCAACCCTTCAGGAAGTGGCAAGAACTACAGGAAATGCAGCAAGAGTCATTAAAATTGACGTGGATAAAAACCCTGTGCTGGCTGCTAAATACCAAATTCAGGGCGTGCCCACTTTAATTTTATTCAAAGCAGGAAAAATATTGTGGCGCCAAAGTGGTGTAGTGCCTAAAAATGTAATCATGCAGCAGCTACAGCCCCATTTGACTGCATAAAGGAGCTAATTTTTTCAGGGAAAATTGTTACCCATCCAATTTTTATTGAACACCATTGCTTTACATGGTTTCTTCAAAAATATTATCATGATATGCATTGCTTTTTAAAAGTTGGTAATGCCGGTATAATGCCTGCCATAAACTAACTTTTCGATAGGGTAACCCATGCTTCGCTGCAAATTGCTCAATTACCTTTGTTATTGCCGGATAATACACATGGTGTACACACGGAAATAAGTGATGGGCGATGTGATAGTTAAAACATCCCATAAAAAATCTGGTAAACCAATTATCTTCCACAATATCATTCGTGCAGGATAATTGATGCATTAACCAACTATCAGGCATGTCACCTTTCTCGTCAGGCAATGGAAATGCATTATCCAAACTGGCATGCGGTGGCAATAATACAATCAGAGATATAATACTGGCAGTAAACATCATGATTAAAAAAGCAGCAAGTATGGTTAGCCATTTAAAACCCAATATGTATTTTGGAATGATGATGATATAGCTAAAAAAAAACAATTTAAATAAGAATAGTTTTATATATTCAATAGCAGGAATATTGGCTACTTTCCATACTAACTTTTTTTTGTTGAAATAATCTTTAAAGTCACGCACCAGCAACCAGTTTAATAAATACAATGGATATAAGAACGGCAAATAAATATGTTGGTATTGATGCCATTTTTCGTACCGCCCATGCGGAAACACACGAGCCATTGGACTTTGTTCAAAATCACTATCCCAACCCATAACATTGGGATAATTATGGTGCAACCGAACATGTCTGATACGGAAAATAAAACTGTTAGCACCCATTAAATCAAACAGGTATACATACAATCGGTTCAATCGCTTTGATTTAAAAATAGTACCATGTACGGCTTCATGAATTAAAGTAAGATAATTTACTACCAACATAAAGCCCATTACAGCATACATTAACCATAAAATAGTATGATTCTCCCCAAAAACTAAAGCAAATATCCAAGCCGCAAAATAAATGAACGGAAACAACCATGCTTTTAAAGTAGCCTGATTTTTTACAGAGGGTTGCAATGTTGAGATGGTGGCATTTACCCGGGTTCTTAAAGATTGAAATAAAACTTCATCTTTTAATTTTCTAAAAACGGGTTTGGCAGGCTTTACAAACATTTCCATGCTAACAAAATTTTGAGTTTTACAATAGCTGTTGGGAAATGGTGAAAACTCAAAACAATATTTAGAAAAATATTACTGCAAAATTAATAATATTGGAATAAAAAATGGAATATGGGCTGTAAAATTTCTATTCAGCCCATTACATATTGGCAACTTTTATCAAAGCATCTACATCTAGAATAATAATTTTTCTGCCTTTGGTCATTAACCATCCTTCGTCTTTAAATTCAGATAAAATTCTTACTACATTTTCTCTGGCAGTGCCTACCAGGCTGGCCAAATCATCCCTGCTCATGTTTATTTCAACTGCATTGCCTTCCATAAAATGGTCTTTATATTTTTCACGCAATACTACTAATTGCAAAGCCAGGCGTTCCCGAACTGATTTTTGGGCAATAATGCTTAAACTGTTGGCCAGTACGGCAAATTCATGGCTGAGTGTTTTTAATAAACGTGTACCCAAAAAAGCAGAAACAGCAAGGGTTTGCAAAAAATCTTCTTTAGGAATAAAAGCAATAATACTTTTTTCTAATGCAGCAGCAGAATCGGGGAACCGATCACCGGAAATAATGGCGTGGTATCCAATCAATTCACCGGTATTGGCTACATAAATAATGTGTTCTTTCCGGTTTTTATCAATTTTATATTTTTTTACTTTGCCCTTCACAATATAAAAAATACCCGATGGATAACTGTTTTCGCGAAAAATAATTTCTCCTTTATCATATTCCTGTTCTGTTTGGTTTGCAAGCAAAATGGCCTTATCCTCATCCGGCAAATCGGCCAGAATAGATTCGCTTTTAAAATCCCATTGATCTATCGGAAATTTTTGATGAATGCTCATACTGCTTCAAAGTTATTTGTTTAAAGTTGAGAAATATTACTTTTCTGAATGAGAACTTTCACGTTTATGACCTGAATCTGTTGCTAACTTTGACCTGATAAATGTGTTAACCTGCATTTTGAAGAAATGAATGCACCAAAAGAGCTGCTATGGATAAGATATATATTAAAAATGCCAGAGAAAAATGGATGGAAAATGATGCCGCATTTCATCAGCTTTATCCAAAAGAAATACAATTACTGGCCAAAAAACATTGGACACCCATTGAAGTTGCCCGAATTGCAGCCGATTTTTTAGTGAGCCAGAAAAATGAAAAAATATTAGACATTGGCAGCGGTGCAGGTAAATTTTGTATAGTTGCAGGTTACTATAAACCTGATGCTTTTTTTTATGGTGTAGAACAAAGAAAAAGTTTAATTGAAGTAGCGGAGGCCGCTAAATTAAAATTAGGCATCCCCAATGCGTTTTTTATAGAAGGCAATTTTACACAATTGAATTTTAACGACTATCATCACTTTTATTTTTACAATGCATTTTTTGAAAATATTGCCGGAACAGATAAAATAGATGAGAGTATTGACTATTCATTAGAACTCTATAATTATTACAACCGCTACCTCTATAAGCAATTAGAAACAAAACCTGCCGGCACAAAGCTGGTTACTTTTCATAGTTTAGAAAATGAGGTACCCCGTAATTATACGCTGGTAGATGCCCGAATGGATAATTTGTTAAAGTGCTGGATAAAAATATAAGTTGATACAAAAATGGTTTTCATCATTTGCATACAATCATCACAAATATAGCTTCATGCAGCCCTATTCCGGTTATATAAAATTAATTTTTATTTTACTATTTTTTTCAGCAGGCGTTCTGCCTGCTCAGCCGCCCAAAAAATTATTACAGCCTTTAAATGGCAGTACTGCTTTTCAGCAATTAATGGCCGGTAATAACCGATATGTTAACATGCACCCATTACACCCCGACCAAAACAGGCATCGCTTCGAGGAAACGGCAGTTAACCAACACCCTATTGCAGTAGTGGTTTGCTGCTCAGACAGCAGAGTAGCGCCGGAACTATTCTTCGATCAGGGTATTGGCGATTTATTTGTAATTAGAACTGCCGGAAATGTTTTAGGTAATTTTGAAATAGGTAGTATTGAATATGCGGTGGAACATTTGAATGTACACCTTATTATGATTGTTGGCCATGAACATTGTGGGGCTATTCAGGCCTTGGCCGATCATTCTAAAAATGAGGGATTTTTACAGGTGATTATTGACAGCCTTGCCAAAGAACCGGAAATAGCAAAGGTCGGTGAGATGGATCAACTGCACACCCTTCCACTCATCAAAGCGAATGTTATGCATGGCATACATCAGTTATTAACACAATCTACTTACATTCAACAAGCAGTAAAAGATAAAGGTGTACAAGTAATTGGAGGTATTTATCAATTAAACAACGGAAAAGTGATACCTTTAAATTCCTCCTACTAAATAAATCATTTATGCTACCCGCTATTCAACCCCATTATCAGGAACTTCTTGAAAAAATTCTTGTTGCCGGCAATCAGGATGAAGTAAAGAATCAAATTGATGAATTTATGGATTTATTGCAGCAAATGGGAACAGATGAAGAAAAAATGAAGCGAATTTTATTGGAAATCCAAACACATTTGGACCAATGCAATCCTTTTCATTATGATGCACAACAATGGAGTAATATTAAAATGGCAGATATTTATTGTTTTGAAATTCATCAAAGTATATCGGGCATTCATTACTCCTCTTAATGATGAAAGCGCATTTATTAGGGTTCATTTTAATATTGTTGCTTTAATGCTGTTTATTATAATTTAATCAGCACACCTACCACTACTGCAATGGCTAAGCTCAATAATGTACCCACTACCAGATATTCTGTTTTTATTTCCTGACGATCTTTTTCATTAAAACGAATCAGGGCTTTTGCAGCTACCAATAAACCAATGGCTGCATATTGTGCATATAAAACAAATATCAGTACAATGATCCGTTCTGCAATACCGATCCATTTTCCGGCATTGGCAAGGCTTTCTACAAATTCAATTTTATCGCGCCACTGGCAGGTAAACTGGTCTATAAAAATTGCTGCTGGGGTTGTAATGAATACAAACCCTGTTACTATTTTCCACACCTTAACATTTTCATAATATGGCTGAAGGATAGCCAACAAAGAACCCAGGTTAAAAAAAGTAAAATACCAACAAGCAACAATTACCAGAAAGTGCAATACCTGGTCGATAATAAAATATTGTACTGTTGGCTTTTGATAAGATTTCCACCCATCAATGCACAAATGCGTAATAAAAATTACTATAACCACCCAATGGTATTGAAAACCCAGCATACACCAAACCACCAATGCAGTAATAAAAACATGAAGGTATAAATACAACGATAGAAAATGACGGCTGTAACGCGCTTTTATCCAGCTTGTGGGCTGAAGAATAAAATCGGTTAACAGGTGTGATAAAATCAATTTGATGAACCAAATCAGTGCTGTATTCATACCATAATCAATTGAATCATATTTTCGTAATGCTGCAACAAAGCTTCAATTTCCTGCCAGCGGGCCGATACCACATGCTGATGAATGGTACTTTTACTTTTTTTCATTTTAAGGGCAATTGTTTGTTGCATTTCACCCCTCATTAACTCTATTAAAACAGCAGCTTGTTTTGCAGTCAGTTCATTAAAAATAGCATCCACATAAGCAGATAAAATTTGCAAAGCCTCTTGTGCCAAAGCATGCTGTATTCCGAATACAAGTCTTTGATTCAATGCTGCCATTGTATCAAACAGCCGGCCTGAAAGTAAAAAAGCTTCTCCACGTGCTGTTTTTAAATTTTTCACCGGTATTTCTACTGTTCCTAAGCCGATACTGATTTTAATATCTGATGCTACCTTATTTTTATCGCCAAAAGATAGTTGAATGGCAGCCAATCGTGCCTGTAAGGCCAGTTTTAATGCATCTTTAGGATGCGAGAGATATACCTGAAAACTATCTCCACGATAAAATTCCATTATACAACCGGAAAAAATTTGCTGTATTGCCTGCATTAATTTTTTAGCTTTCAAGGCAGGAAGCCGGGTAGAGTTTACAATATCGCAAGTAAGTACAGCGTGCATTGCCATAAAAAGTTCGTTTTCATAAATATACAAACTTTTCAATAATTCGTTTAAAAAAACGAATTTTTAAATAATTCGTATATATATACGAACATTAAATTATTGATGAAAAAGGCAGTTATTCTAACCGCCAAGATAATATAGTGCCCAGGACTGGATTCGAACCAGCACATCCTTGCGAACGCTGCGACCTGAACACAGTGCGTCTACCAATTTCGCCACCTGGGCATCTGTTTCTGGGCTGCAAATATAATTGCATTTATGTAACCAACAAACTGCAACCCCGAATATCACTATTATCTAACCGACCCCACACCTCAAAACTACCATCTGCATAAACTTTTCCCACATCATCCGTAGCAATAAAACTGCAGCTATACAGATTTGCTAAATCAATAATATTCAAAATACCTTCCCCTTGTAACTGTACATCCAACGGATCATCCTCATTTCGCACCAAAACCTGCATCCAAGATGGGCAGTAAAACCTGCCATTCCCGGATGAATAGGCCTGTGATAGTAACTCTGTCATACCATACTCAGCATGCACATGGGATATACCAAAAGCTTTTTTTAATTGCTGATGCAGTGCTTCACGGGTTATTTCCTTTCTTCGACCCTTCATTCCCCCTGTTTCCATAATGATGGTATTTTGTAAAGGCAGCGGAAATTGTTCGGCAAAATCAAGCAGGGCAAACGTAACTCCAATTAATATTACCGGCTGGCCGGCTGCCTCTAAACGCTGTAAAGTGGCATGCAATTGTTCATATTCATACAAATAGAAACCACTGTCGGGATGCCTGCTTTGTTGCACCAATGTATGCACCATCGCCACTAATGAAGAATGCTTCCTTTCCAAATATGCAGGCAGTAGCCCAATAATACACCAATCTTGTGGCGCACCATAAAATAGTTGAAAAGCAGTTAAAAAGCTGGTTTCATAAATCTGCCAATCCTTTACATAATGTTTACTATTTACGGTTGCGGTGGTGCCGCTGCTTTCAAAAATAATGGGAGGTTCAAAAGCTGTAGTTGTAATAACATGAGTTTTAAAAAAGGAAATGGGAAGAAAAGGAATGGAATCAATTGTATTTTGCTGCTTACCGCCAGTTAATTCAAACCATTGGCGATAAACGGTGTTATTTTTTAATTGAAAATGAAACACTTCCTGAATTACTTTCGTTTTATTTTGAGGTGTAATTGAAAAAATCTTGTTAAGAAGTTCCATTATAGCGAAATAATGTTGAGATGAATGAATTATATTTGAATAGAATATGCAATTTATGAAGGCAAAAATATTAATGATTTTTTGTTTAACAGGACTAATAGCAGGTTGTTCGAAAAATAAATACACCACCCAACCGCAATTAAGCTTAAAAAGTGTGAGCAGAACTGTTGTTGCCAAAGGGCAAACCCTATCCTTTAATATTGAATTTACCGATAAAGAAGGAGACGTACAGGATAGTATGTGGATTCAAAAAGTTTCAAAAGTATGCCCTACCAGTCCTATTGCAAATTTTACCATTAATTTTCAGGTACCCAACTTCCCCTCTACCAAAAACCTGAAAGGCAACTTTGATATTAATTTCATTAACAATGTTACAGGTACCGGTTATTATTACATTACCGGATGTGGGAATGTGCCGGATACCTGCTATTTCAGGTTTGTTTTGAAAGATTTAGCCGGGCATACCAGTGATACGCTTGTTTCGCCGAATATTGTACTTTTACCCTGATGCAATTAAAAGCTTACAGGGGTATCATACCCGCAATTTTTTTTGGCAATTACTTTTATGGTATTTGTGTTGTAGCATTATCTGTTGAAACCGCCTTTCAGTTGAATGTGCCCTTCAACCCATGGCCCTATTATGTTTTAGTTTTTGCTGCAACCGTTGTTTATTATACCAAAGCATATCTTACCGAAAATATAGAAGATTCAGCTAACAAAAGAGCTCACTGGTATGTAAAACATCACCGTTGGGTATGGATTTCCCAAATCAGCTTATCCATCATTAGCCTGCTTTGTTTTTGTTTGCTGTTAAAAAGCAGCTGGCACCATATTTTCAATATGACTGCTACAGAGTGGTTACTATGGCTTTCCGTTCCCATTGTAGCAGGCTTGTATTACGGTATAGGCTTTACGAACTTTAAGCATTTTAATTTAAGAAATACAGGCTGGTTAAAACCTTTTGTAATTGGATTTGTATGGGCGGGTACCATTACCATTTATCCTATACTTTACAGGGCAATGACAGGGTATATTGCATTTCAATTAAATAGTTTTGATATAATGTTTTTCATCAAAAACTTCATGTTTATTGCTGTATTGTGTATTATGTTTGATATAAAAGATTATGCCACCGATTACAACCAACAACTTAAAACATTTGTAGTGCGAGTAGGTTTGCGTAAAACAATTTTTTATATTCTTATTCCACTTTGTGTAATAGGGTTTGGCACTTTTTTAGTGTATACCATTACACACCATTTCAGTGCAGCACGAATTATTTGGAATGCCATTCCATTTATACTCATTCTCACTGTGGCATACTCAATGCACAAACGGCAAAGCATTATGTATTATCTTATTATTATTGATGGATTAATGCTGGTAAAAGCCTGTTGTGGTATTTTCAGTACTTTATTCTAAACATTAAAATTGAATAATATGTCAAAAGAAAAGAAATCAAAAGCAATGTTACCGGAAGCCTCTATGGCATTTTTAAAAAGCTATATTAATACTCCATCGCCGGTTGGTTTTGAAAGTAGCGGACAAAAACTGTGGCTAAACTATATAAAAAATTACACAGATACAACATTTACCGATGCCTACGGAACTGCAGTAGGTATTATCAATCCAAATGAGGCATTTAAAGTTGTGATTGAAGCGCATGCCGATGAAATCAGTTGGTATGTTAATTACATTACAGACCAGGGTTTGATTTATTTGAAAAGAAATGGCGGTGTTGACCATCAGATCGCACCTTCCATGCGTGTTTTTATTCATGGCAAAAAAGGGTCGGTAAAAGCGGTATTTGGATGGCCGGCTATTCATACCCGCATGAGTAACGGCGATCAGAAAGAAAATCAGCCCAAGGTTGAAAATCTGTTTTTAGACTGCGGTGCAAGAAGCAAAAAAGAAGTAGAAGCATTGGGCATTCATATTGGCGCAGTGGTAACTTATGCCGATGGCTTTGATGAATTGGCCAACGAATATTTTATTGGCAGAGCTTTTGATAACCGTATTGGCGGATTTATGATTGCTGAAGTGACACGCTTGATAAAGGAGAATAAAGTAAAATTGCCATTTGCATTGTATATTGTGAATGCAGTTCAGGAAGAAATTGGTTTACGTGGTGCGGAAATGATTGCCAGAAGAATTAAACCGGATGTTGCCATTATTACTGATGTAACCCACGATACCCAAACGCCAATGATTAACAAAAATATTGAAGGCGATGTTGCCTGCGGTAAAGGCCCCTCACCTACTTATGGACCTGCAGTTCACAACAAACTACTTCATTTTGTTGAAGAAGTAGCAAAGAAAAAAGATATACCACTGCAAATGCGTGCAGTAAGCAGAAGCACCGGAACCGATACAGATAGTTTTGCTTACGCCAATGATGGCTGCCCCAGCGTGCTCATTTCCATACCACTGCGCTATATGCACACTACCGTAGAAATGATTCATAAAAAAGACATTGAACAAACCATTCACTTAATTTATGAAACATTAATTGCACTTACCCCCAAAACCAATTTAAGCTATTTTTCATAATACAAAAACAACTTCATTCATCCGGTAAAAAACAACATTCCTGCAATTCTTTATTTTTGCCGGATGAATGATTCTAAAAATGCCCAAAAACGCATTGCAATTCTGGATTTATATGATAGCCAGCCAAATGAAGGTATGCGATGTATTAAAGACATCATTGCAGCATGGGGTATTTTGAATAACACAAAAATACAGATGCAGGTATTTGATGTTCGCCAACAATTAGCAGTTCCTGATACATCCTTCGATGCTTATATTTCCAGTGGCGGGCCCGGTTCTCCCCTCGACAGTGAAGGTAATGAATGGGAAGCCGCTTATTTTAATTGGCTGCAATCCATTGAAACATTCAATCTACATGAATCGAATAACAATTTAAAAAAACATATACTTTTTATTTGTCATAGTTTTCAATTAGCCTGCAGGTATTATCAGGTAGGAACCGTTTCTCCAAGAAGATCTACCGCATTTGGTGTTTTCCCGGTGCATCTCCTACCCGCAGGAAAAAAGGAGCCACTCTTTCAAAATTTATCTGATCCTTTTTATGCAGTTGACAGCCGCAACTATCAGGTAATTGCACCAAATGAAACACGCATTGAAGCAATGGGCGGTGCATTTTTAGCCATAGAAAAAGAAAGACCCCATGTTCCTTATGAAAGAGCCATGATGGCCATTCGATTTAATCCTTTTTTTATCGGAACACAATTTCATCCTGAAGCAGATGCGGTTGGTATGCAAATGTATTTACAGCGGGCAGATAAAAAAAAGGCCGTAATTGATGAACATGGAGAAGAAAAATGGCAGAGCATGGTAGCACAATTACAAGACCCCGATAAAATTATGTTTACTTACCACCACATCATTCCTAATTTTTTAACAATGGCTTTAGAAGTGAAACAGACAGTTTCAATATAAATAGCATTTTAGAAAGAACAAATGATGGTATATGATGAATATGTTATATATTTATAGTACAGAAAAAAAAATACTATGGTACCATCTATTCGCCAATCATTTAATAGTGCGTTTTCTGAAAAAAAATATCAGCACTTCCTGCAATCACTCAACAGTAAACATCCCGGTGCCATTGATTTCAGAGTGGCTGAAACACCCATTTTTATTCCGGCTTCTTTTACAAAAAAAATGCTGAGTGCTTGTGAAAGTATTATAGATGTTATTGTTGCTACCAATTTTAAAAAACTTACAGAACAAGCTGTTCCTCAACAACTCATGGTGCCAAATGAAACGGATTATACAAATTTTATTGCATTTGATTTTGGCATTTGCACCGGAGATAATGGAGCTATAGAACCTCAATTAATTGAAATGCAGGGATTCCCATCTTTGTTTTCCTTCCAGGTATTATATGATGAAATTTTAAGGCAACATTTTGAAATACCAAAACAATATACTGCATTCTTAAATGGTTATGATGCAAACAGTTATATACAAACGCTCAAAAAAATAATTATTGGCAACCATCTTCCTGAAAATGTAATATTGCTGGAATTATTTCCACACCGGCAAAAAACCAGAATTGATTTTTATTGCACAAAAGATTATACCGGCATTGAAACAGTTTGTTTAACAGAATTAATGGTTGAAAATGAAAATATTTTCTATCTGCATCGGGGCCAAAAAACACCTGTATACAGGATATACAATCGAATAATTTTTGATGAATTGTTACAGCAATCCACTGCCGTTCAGAAAAAAGCAGCAGCTATTTTTTTTAACCCTGTAAAAGCAGAATGGATTCCGCATCCTAATTGGTTTTATCGTATCAGCAAATACACGTTACCATTTATAGAACACCCAAATATACCTGAAACACATTTTTTAAATTCTGTGCATCCTTTGCCTGTAAATTTAAACCAATATGTAGTAAAACCTGTTTTTTCATTTGCAGGCCAGGGGGTTATTATAGATGTAAATCAGGAAAACATTACAGCAATACCTGACCCTCAAAATTGGATTCTTCAAAAAAAAGTAGATTATGCTGCTATCATTGAAACGCCTAATACACCTGCAAAAGCTGAAATCAGACTGTTTTATTTTTGGGATGAAGACTGGAAACGCCCCAAAGCAATGATGAATTTAGCCAGATTAAGTAAAGGAAAAATGATTGGAACAAGGTATAACAAAGACCAAGAATGGGTGGGAGGCAGCATGGCATATTTTGAAAAACCTGCTTAAATTTCGTTTAAAAAGTGACGAGTGACCCATTGAATTCTGCAGTTAACAATGGTTTAGGTTACTTTTAAATATGAGGCAAAAAATTTTGTTTACCCTCTCTTTCATTTTCATTAGCTTCTTTAGCTATGCACAGGATAATTATGAAATACAGGTATACGGTTCACAAACACAACCCAAAGGGTCTGCCATGTTTGAATTGCACAGTAATTTTACATTTAATGGCGAAAAAGCCATCATAGACGGCGTACGACCTTCTAACCACGCCCTGCATGAAACTTTGGAAATTACAAATGGAATTACCGATAATTTTGAATTAGGATTTTATTTATTTACTAATTACACATCTCAATACGGTTATCAAATCATAGGCTCACACATACGCCCAAGAATTATGGCACCATTAAGTTGGCATTTACCGGTTGGGTTAAGCCTCTCTACAGAATTTGGTTACCAAAGTAAATACTACTCACCCGACACGTGGAGTATTGAGATTAGACCTATCGTTGATAAACAATGGAAGAATTTATATGTTTCATTCAATCCTACTGTAGGTGTAGCTTTAAAAGGAATTGACCAGCATAAAGCGCCTGATTTTGAGCCCAATGTAAAAGTTGCTTATCAATTTTTTAAAAATACCGATTTTGGATTTGAATATTATGGCTCCGTTGGGCCTATTAATAATTTTGAACAACTGCCGCAAGAAAACCATGCACTATTCCTTGTTTATGATTTAGAAAACAATAACGATTGGGAAGTAAATATTGGCCCCGGATGGGGTTTAACTCCTGCAACCGATGGTTTAGTATTTAAAGTGTTAATCGGGAGAAAAATAAAATGGGGACATAAAATGAATTCCTAACGGATATGCATTGTTGTACAAAACCGTTAGGAATACTTTTATAACATTAATTTTCCATTTTGTTTTTTAGTTTCCCCATTAGGGCATATGCATTTCCACCCGCTAATTGCACCGATAGCCAATTTATATAACCATTGGGCTTTATTTCTACATATCCATTCTGTGAAAGCCCTGTTTCAACTGGCGTTGCAACAAAAGTATTTTTTTCTTTTTGCACAAACACATATTCAGCACCATTGTAATGCACTACTGCATTTTCCGGAACCAAAATAGCCTGATGACTGGTAACATCAAACACACCGGTTAAAAACATACCGGGTAAAAGGCTGTGATTGGGTTTTTCAAAATGGCAATGCAACATTCCCGTTCTGTTATCATTTACATTTTTAGTAACTAAAATCACTTCTACATCATATTTTTTCTCACTATCGCTGATTAATGAAACTTTTCCGGCAGTACCTTTCTGAAACAATTCTATATCTTTTTCAAAAACAGTCATGGCGGCATGTATATCATCCGGGTTTACCAATTCAAACAAAACATCTGAAGGATTTACATATCGGCCAATATTCACATTTACTTTTGTTACATAGCCGGTAATAGGCGATAACAATTGCACAGTTCTGGATATATTTTGTATGGTTAGTTTAGCGGGATTGATATTAATCATCCTGAGTTTTTCTTCCATACCCTTTAACATGGCCATTTGAACATTATAATCAGATAAAGACTGTTGATATGTTTTTTTACTGGTTGCATCCTGTTCACTTAATTCCTTTTGCCGCTGTAAATCAGTTTCCAAAAAACCAAGTTTTGCTTTAGCTACCAGATAATCCTCTTGTAACTGTACATAACTCTGATCTTCCATTAATGCAATCACTTCTCCTTTGTGCACATTGGTTCCGGGCAGCAGATGTGTGCTTTTTAAGTATCCCCCTAAAGGAATACTCACTGATATCATACTTTGCGGAGGCACATCAACCATACCATTAATAGTAACTGTTTGGTGCATTATTTTTTTAATGGGTTGTATTAATTGAATACCTGCATTACGAAATTGCGTATCATTTAATACTACAACGGTATCGGCTTTACCGGTATCATTTTGAGTTTCAGTAGCTGAGGGTGAATTTTTACAAGCCAGTAACACACTGATTGTAATAGCCACAAAAATTAATTTATACATTTTAGTCATTTTTTTTGAATTAATTATTTTTATCTCCATTTACTGCAGCAGATAATGGATTTCTGAAACAGCCATTTGCTGATTATACAGTACACTTAAATAATCATTTTGCAAAGCAATGGCCTGTGCAACAAGTGTACTCCACTCAATATAATTGATGGCACCCGATTGATATTGCAATGAAGCAGTTTGCATTAAAACATTAGCCTGCGCCAAACCTTTTGTTTGATAATATTGTACAGATGAAAAATATTTTTTGTACAACTGTGCATATTTATTATAAGAACCGGACAACTGATTTTCAATGGAAACAATTGCTGCTTTTGCAGTTTGTTCATTAATTGAGGCTGCCTGAATACGGGCATGTTGTGCTTTTGCAAACAGCGGAATGCCCATACCCAAAGAAAAAGAGGAGAAACGTGAGGATGCATTATAATAATCCTCCACCCTGTCTTTAGAAAGTTGCCAGCCAACAATAGACTGATTGTTATAACCAATCACAAAATCGGGTTTCAATTTGGCTTTCTGTAATTTAGTTTGCATCAATGCCTGAAGCTGCTGCTGTTGGTATAAATGCACATACGGGTGTTGCGCTAATTTAGCACTATCCAACAAAATTGGTGTAGCAGCTAAACTATCAGCAGGCTCAAACAATACATTTTGTTGTGTAAATATTTGCAATTGAAATTGTGTTGAAAGAATATCAGCTTTTATTTGTTCCAAACTCATGCTTACATGACCGGCTGTGTTTTCCAAGGTCGTTTTTTCCAACAAATTGCTTTCACCCTTATTATAACGAAGTATTGCCACATTTTTATAAAAACTATAAATACTATCTAACCTTTTCAGCAATTGCAGTTGAGCTGTTTGATACTGTAACGTAACATAGAGTTGTTCTACCAATTTTTTAATTTCTGCTTTTTGCAAGGTTGTTTGTGTCTGAGCAATAGCAGTATTGGTCATAAGCAATTTTTTAACAGAGGCATAATATCCAGGTAAAGCAAAGTTTTGAGTTACCATAATTCTCGAATCAAAAAACATGCTGTTATAATTACCCAGTTCTGCATTCAGTTGTGTTTTCGGCAATTCAGCTGAAGTTGCCTCCATTATTTTATTATACTTTTCCTGCAATAATGAAACTTTTAATGCAGGTGCATTTTGCAAAGCCAGGTCTGTTATTTCCTGCAAAGAAGCTTTTTTTACAGTTGTTTGCGCATGTAAAAATGGCGCACTAAATAAGAGTAACAACAATAACGCACCAGGCAATTTGTTTTTTTGTATGTGTTTCATTGGTTTCTTTTTTGTTTCAAACAACAAATACAATGATGGTAATACTAACAATGTTAATAAGGTTGCCGTTAATAATCCACCTATTACTACAGTGGCCAAAGGTCGTTGTACCTCAGCACCTGCACCATTGCTTAAAGCCATTGGCAAAAACCCTAGTGACGCAACGGAGGCAGTCATTAATACCGGTCGTAACCTGATTTGTGTTGCCTGAATAATAATTTGAATGATTGATTTTCGGCCTTCTACTTTCAAATGATTCATTTCTCCTATTAAAACAATTCCATTTAATACCGCAACACCAAACAATGCAATAAATCCTACACCTGCAGAAATACTAAATGGCATATCCCTTAACCATAGTGCAAATACACCACCAATAGCAGAAAGTGGAATGGCAGAAAAAATAAGTAAGGCATATTTTAAATTCTGAAAAGCAAAGTAGAGCATTAATAAAATTAAAATCAACGCAATGGGTACAGCAATACTTAACCGTTTAGTGGCTCTTTGCAGATTTTCATATTGTCCACCATAAGTAATATAAAAGCCCGGTGGAAATTTTAATTGTTTTTCCACTTTTGCATGTAATTCATTTACAATACTCTCTACATCTCTGCCCCGTACATTAAAACCAACAGTAATTCTACGGTGGGCATCTTCACGTTGTATTTGATAAGGACCATCTTTTACTTCAATACTTGCCAAATTATTCAACGGAATCTGCAACCCATTTGCAACACCGATTTGCAGGTTACCAATATTGCTGATACTTTCTCTCTGATTCTCATCTAACCGAATCACTAAATCGTAACGTTTATCGCCTTCAAATACCAATCCTGCTGTGGCACCGGCATAAGCTGCCTGTACCGCCATATTTATGTCAGCAATATTGGCACCATATTTTGCAATGGCTTCCCTGTTGTAATGAATCACAATTTGCGGAACTCCGGTAACTGTTTCCACATATAAATCACGAGCACCTTTAACCGATTGAATGATATTGCCCAATGCACCTGCAAAATGAGCCAGTGAGTCTAAATCATCTCCAAAAATTTTACATACTACATCTTGCCTGGCGCCGGTCATCAATTCATTAAAACGCATTTGCACCGGGAATTGAAAACCGGTAGCCACACCCGGAACCTCCTCTAAGGCTTTGCTCATTTTTTCAGCCAGCTCATCAAATGTTTTAGCGCTGGTCCATGTTTTTTTATCTTTCAGAATTACCATCATGTCAGCAGCCTCTACCGGCATAGGATCGGTTGGAATTTCGCCGGAACCAATTTTGGTAACTACTTTTTCTACCTCGGGAAATTGATGCAACAATACGCTTGCAGTTTTTTCGGTAGTAGCAATGGTGTTGGTTAATGAAGAGCCCGTTAACAAGCGGGTATCAACGGCAAAATCACCTTCTTCTAATTTTGGGATAAACTCGCCACCCAATGTAGTAAGCAACCATACCGCCACTATAAAAAATATAAAACTAATGGCAACAATGGTTTTAGGAACTTTTAAAACTTTAATCAAAACAGGCTTGTACCATTGCTGCAAACGCATTATCATTTTATCAGAAAAGTTTTTTTTGTGCTTCACTTTTTTACTCAGTAACAATGAAGTAATCATTGGCACATATGTAAGCGATAAAATAAACGCACCCAAAATAGCAAAGGAAACCGTTTCTGCCATTGGCTTAAACATTTTTCCTTCTATTCCCTGCAAACTAAGTATGGGTAAATAAACAATCAGTATTACAATTTGCCCAAATGCAGCAGAACTCATCATTTTACCTGCTGATGATTCCACTTCTTTATCCATTAGATGCTGATTCAATTTCGTTGCATTGATATATGCATGTGAATGCACAATTTTATGCATCACAGCTTCAACTATAATTACCGCTCCATCTACCAACAAACCAAAATCGAGTGCACCCAAACTCATTAAATTGCCACTAACACCAAAAAAATTCATCATTACAACAGCAAATAGCATACTCAATGGAATAACAGAAGCTACAATAAGGCCGGCACGTAAGTTTCCCAAAAAAACAATTAGCACAAACAGTACAATTAACGCGCCTTCCTCTAAGTTTTTTTCAACGGTACTAATGGCGTTATTCACCATTTTTGTTCTGTCTAAGAAAGGTTCTATCATCACACCTTCGGGCAATGACTTTTCAATTTCTTTAATACGCTTTTTTATATTGCCAATTACCTGGTTGCTATTTCCACCCTTTATCATCATCACTACCGCACCGGCTACTTCACTTTTATCATTAAAAACAGTTGCTCCATATCGTATAGCTGTACCATATCTTACATCGGCTACATCACTAATTAAAACAGGTATTCCGTTATCTGTTTGTTTTACTACAATGTGTTGAATATCATCCAGTGTTTGCACTAATCCTTCCGTTCTAATAAATAAAACATTAGGACCTTTCTCAATATAAGCGCCACCTGTATTTTGATTATTGGCATTCATAGCCTTGAACACATCGGCAATGGTTAACTGAAAACTCTTTAATTTATCTGTATTCACAGCAACTTCATATTGCTTCACCTTTCCACCAAAACTGCTTACATCTGCAACCCCATCTGTACCTAATAATTGGCGACGCACAATCCAGTCTTGAATATCTCTCAAATCTGCCAAAGAATATTTTCCCTCATATCCCGGCTTTGGCCTAACAACATATTGAAATATTTCTCCAAGACCTGTTGTAACTGGACCCAATTCGGGTGTCGCAATGCCGAGGGGAATTTGCGATTGTACCTTTACCAAACGTTCACTGATTTGCTGACGTGCCCAGTACAAATCGGTATTATCATCAAACACAATTGTTACCAAACTTAAACCGAAACGAGAAAAACTTCTTTGCTCGGCAATACCGGGCACATTGCGGGTTGCCTGTTCAATGGGCACCGTAATTAATCGTTCTACATCCGGAGCACCCAAACTCGGCGCAGAAGTAATGATTAAAACCTGATTATTAGTAATATCCGGTACTGCATCAATCGGTAATTTGGTAACCGAATAAACGCCATATCCAATCCATGCAAATAACAGTAATCCAATAATCAGTTTATTTCTTACAGAAAATTGTATAATAGCTTGTAGCATAATAAACACATACATTTAAATATTTAGAATAGCCTACAACAAGCTGGTACCGCTTAATTACAATAACAGTATACCAACATGAAAGTGATGTAGATGAAATAAAATAGAGTACTACAATTTTTATGATAAAAATTGCTGTGTATTATGCTAATTTGGGAGGCTGAAAAATATCCTGTAAGCGGGTGAAGGAGTATTCCGGATCTTTATCGATTCTAAAAGTTTTTTGAACAAATGGAGGCGGGGCAGACTGAACAGAAATAGGATGTGAAGGCATACTTACAAAACCAAACATAAACGCATTAGCAGACTGCTGTGTTTTAAAAGGCAATTGTTGATCTTGCTGCCAGTCAGCATCAATCACCAATTTCTTATTGTAATGAATTCTTAAAAAAGAAATAAAAGAAATAAAAGAAATATCGGGATCTTCTGAACGATGCTGTATGTAATGCTGTACCAATAAAGGCAATTTGAGTAACTGATAAGCTTCAGTTGCCCCAAACAGGAAAATAAGTATTAAAAATATTGCAGCAATTTTTTTCATTATTGGTACTAAAACATGTGCAATTTACGCATTTATTTTAAATAAAAAGCCGGATCATTGCAATCTGGCCCATTATTATACAATAATATACATATTTTTAATCTACCCGGCAAGTAGGATAAACCTGCCATTAGTTTGTTGATTTTGATGAATAAGTGGCTCCTTTTCTGAATTTAAAATGCACATTTTTATTCTTCATCCAATCAATTAACTTAACGAAATTTACAAAGATGAAAATAAGACCTAAAGGAAGGCCAATTACATAATCCCAAACACCGGCAGCATGTTCAGAAATTAAAGCCCAAAAATAAAAAATAGAAACAGGCATTAAAAAAACGATACCGGTTACCATACCCGGGTTATATTTGGTTTTAGCTTTGATGTTGTAGTAAAAAGTATGCATTATAAAATTACCAAATAAAAACAGCATTACTGCAATACCCAGCCAAACAGCAGATATTGATAAAAAACCGGCAATAATAAAGGTAGTCCACTGCACACCCACATCCATTATAAAAGCGCTATTGGGGTTTAATGGATAACTATCTGGCAGTTTGCTTTTGTACAATACCTTATTAATCATTTGTGGGAAATAACCCGGCCAGTGATACTCTTCAAACTGGTGCAATAACAATGATGCAAAACCAACCCAGATAGCGAGTGTAACATCTGATATTTTATTAATTTCCATGAAAATACCCTTCAACACTACAACTGATAAAACGGCACCCACATCAAACCATTTTCTTCTAAAAAATTCTAACATAAGATAAAATTTAGGGGTGAAAAAATATTGATATAGCTAATTTTATAAGTCCAATAACCATACCATTTAACATATAAATAAATATTTCATACACTCAAACCCTTAACTGCAAACGCTTACAGTAGATAATTAAAAAAAAATTAAAATGCACTGAAGGTGAATGACCAAATTAAATCTATAAAAGCAATCAATTTTTTACAAACAGAAAAATAAATGCCTGTCTAAAACTTTAGTATCAGAACATAAGTTACAAATAAAAATTCAAGTATGCAAGCAATTTTTTATTGATTGATATTAGTGTCCTTCAAAAAATAAAAAGTGAAAGTATGTTACAGTTTCAGTCAACTACTAATTTACAAAATTCCACCATACCCCAAATCGAAACCATAAAGGCCTTTCCGGATAAAGTGGTGTAATAAAATTGTATTTATTGAAGGTAAACCCTTTGGAAGGGTTGATGGTATTGATGTTTTCTAACCGAATAAATCCTTTGAAGCCTTTAATTCTAAAATGGAAAAACAAATTCACATCCGGTCGGTTAGCTGTTATGTAAGCAGACTGATAAAAGAACTGGCCAATAAAAGGGGAATAATTGTCGGCTTTAAAATTTGAATAGTACCTTACTTCAATACCTGTAGAAAGAAATAAGTTGGTATAAAAATTACCTTCAAAAGCCAGTCGGTTTCTGGTTAATAAAAAAGGTACATGAATAGGAGCATTTCCGGTTACCTGTTGTAAATGTACTTCGGTATACCAATTCCAATGCTTTGTGAGTTTAAATTTCTTCTCAGCACTTACATGAATAAAATTGAATAAATTTTTATCCTGGGTAGCCACAAAGAAACTATCAAAATAAGTGTAATTATTCATCAAATAATATTCACCACTTAAAGTAAACGCCGCTTTCGGATTATCATAAATAGCAGACAATTTAGTAATATTTTCTTTTGAAAAATTCTGTTTGTCACTCACCGGGAATGCAGTAGCAGGATCGAAAATAAAAGAAGGTGTTCTGTTTGTATTTTGAAAACCTAATGCCAATGTTCCTAACCGTTTACTTAATTCTCTTTGCAGACTTATGAAAGCATGATAATCGCCACTATTATACCCATTCAGATATAATTTACCAGATATCTCTACATCCCATTTTTGATTTCGGGTTCTGTTTCTGTATTCACCCAACAAATAAATATTATGATAATTTTGCGTTCGTGTATTGAGTGTATCGGTAAATGTTCCTTTTAATAGCTGGATACCTAAACCTGCTTTAAAAAACTGACTTTGATTGTTTTTATCGGGAAATGTAATGGCGGCAAACTCGTTGGTAATATTACTCCAGGCATCTTTATAACTTAAACTGTCGCGTATGGTGCTGAAATTAAAATATTGCTGGTATTGCGAATCAATTACATTGTTGTCATAATAATTATAACTACTACTTTTAATAATGAGTGTATGTTGTAAACGCAAACGAGCATAAAACAACTTATAAGTAACAGAATCGGTTACCAATGAATCCTTCTTGCCAAAATCGTATTGTTGCCTAAACAAATAAGTATTTTGCTTATATACATTACCCGTACTAACAGTTGTGCTAAATGGGTTGGGGTTGGCAATACCGGCAATACCCAATCTGGTTTCCAATTCATATGGATTGTTGAGTGCAAGGTTATTAATTTTACCGGGGTTTTTTAAACCCCCATTTTCAGAGGATGCATTTTTATTGGAAAGAAAAATGAAGTAATTTTCGTAGCGTTTATTCGGCGATTGATAATGGGTGGTAAACCGTAAATTATTGTTACTGGCATTTTGATTTTTATAAGTACCGGGTGCATTTGTAAACCGATATTCGAAAGAAAAATTGAAATTACTTTTTCGGTTTTGCGTATGCAAAAAATCGAGCAACTGTTCTGATTTATTGCCTAACAAATATGCAATTTCCGTATAGGGACGCGTTGTTTGATATATTTTAGTATTTTCTAATGTAAAATTATAAATATCAAACTGATGAAAACCGGCATCCCAACCGGATTGCATCATGGGAGAAAACAACAGGGAATGCGATGCAGTTCCAAAATTGCCTAACGTATAATAATTGTAAGGTTGTGGGAAGCGCTTTGTAAAATCATTTAAAGAAGAATCTATTTTACGAATACTGGTAGAGTCGAAATGCCTGTAAAAAATAGTGATAGAATCCGCATACTTATCACGGTGTTGCAATGAATCTTGTTTGGGTTGTGCAGGAATAGGACGCCCGTTTCTATCATAAGAAACATTACCGGTATTACCACCTCCAAATCGGCCGGATTGACCGTATTGTTGTTGCGCAGCAGCTAAGTTTGTAAAGCTGATGAAAACCATCCATAAAAAAATTATTTTTACTGCTGCCAATTTGTTCATGCTAACTAAATGATGTGCAAATTAAAGCTAAAGCTTTAAAAGAACCGTTATAATCCATGCACACTTGTAATTATAATTGTTGAATTAACTCCATAAACAACAAACTAAGCTTAGGTTCGGCAGCTTTGGCGGCTTGTAATACTTCTTCGTGGGTAATGATGTTATCTTCATGACGAATTCCTAAATCGGTTACTACGCTTACTGCAAATACTTTCATACCTGCATGTACTGCGGCAATGGTTTCCTGAACAGTACTCATTCCCACCACATCACTGCCAACAATTTTAATAAGTTGGTATTCGGCATGTGTTTCAAAAGTAGGTCCGGTAACAGCCGTATAAATCCCCTGATGCAATTCAATATTGTTTTCTTTTGCAATTTGAATTGCCTTTTCAATAAGTACTTTACAATAAGGTTCACTCATGTCGGGAAAGCGGGTACCCAAAGCCTCTTCATTGGGACCTATTAATGGATTGGCAGTAAAAAAGCTAATATGGTCTTTTAAAATCATTAAATCCCCCACTTTATAATCGGGGTTCACAGCTCCGGCAGCATTGGAGAGTAAAAGGGTTTCAACTCCCAACAACTTCATTACCCGAATAGGAAAAACCACTTGTTGTGGAACATAGCCTTCATAAAAATGAAAACGACCTGCCATAACAATAACAGTCTTTCCTTTTAGTTTTCCAATAATTAATTTACCGCCATGTCCCTTTACGGTACTAACAGGAAAATGCGGAATTTGTGTATAAGGAATTTCTTTTTCAGCTTCTACCAAATTGGCTAAATTACCAAGACCACTGCCTAAAACTATACCCACTTTAGCTGTAATGTTTGCTTGTGACATAATATATGCAACTGCTTCCTGTAACTCGCTCATTAAATTGCTCATTATTATAAAATTTGAAAAGTATTAATACAATGTTTTTTTGTCTTTTTGTTGCCAGGCTTCAAACATAGCAATGGCTTCGTTTCTGCCTATACATTCCATTACTATTTTACGCTGATCTACCGGCAGCGTTAATTCATGATAAATAAATGAATCATCAAATCCAATGGCTGCAGCGTCTTCCCTTGTATTGGCATAATATACTTTTTTAGGCCTTGCCCAATAAATAGCACCCATGCACATGGGGCATGGTTCGCAGGTAGTATAAATTTCGCAGTCGATAAGCTGAAAATCGTTCAATACTTTACAAGCCTCCCGAATGGCTGTTACTTCGGCATGTGCGGTAGGGTCGTTTAACAACAACACCTTATTGCAACCCCGGGCAATAATTTCGTCATTTTTCACAATTACACAGCCAAATGGTCCACCCTGGTTAGCCATCATTCCTTCCAAACCTACTTTAATGGCTTCTCTCATATAATGTAAAGCACTCATGTACACTTGTTTTAGCAGCTGCAAGGATATTACATATTTTTTAATAAGGGAAAAAAAGTGGATAAAACAACAACAGCCTTAACGGAAAGTAAGGCTGTTGCAAGAAGATGGATTATTTGTTTTAACCTCTATATATTAGCTTTGGGCAGATCATTTATTTCATCTAAACGTTGCCTGCGCAATGCTTCTAATTTCTGTTTGCCATAAGCTATCTTAGCAATCAGCACAAATAAAACAGGCACTATAAAAATAGCCAGTAAAGTGGCAGCCAGCATACCACCCAACACGGTAAATCCAATGGTAGAACGGGCGATCGCGCCGGCACCGGTTGAAAAAGCCAAAGGCAATACTCCTAAAATAAAAGCCATTGAAGTCATTAAAATTGGTCGTAATCTTAATTTAACAGCCTCCAGTGTTGCAGGTACTATATCCATTCCACTATCTACCCTTTCCTTGGCAAACTCAACAATTAAAATGGCATTTTTTGCAGCCAGACCAATTAGAGTTACCAAGCCAATTTGCGCATATACATTATTATCGAGCCTTGGAATAAATGTTAACGTTAAAATGGCACCAAAAGCACCAATGGGGACCGCCAGCAATACCGAAAATGGAATACTCCAACTTTCATATAAAGCTGCTAAAAACAGAAATACAAATAAAATAGATAAGCTAAATATATACACTGTACTGTTGCCGGCATTAATTTCTTCGCGGCTTAAACCAGAAAACTCATAACCATAGCCTGCAGGCAATACTTGTGCAGCTACTTCTTTTAATGCATCAATGGCCTGCCCACTACTATACCCTTCTTTGGGTGTACCATTAATTTCGGCCGTTCTAAATAGATTGTAATGCGAAATAAGCGGTGCGCTTTCCGTAAGCTGATAAGTGATTAAAGTACTCATCGGCAACAAAGTACCTGCCTGATTTTTTACATAATACTGATTCAGGTCTTTAATATCACCACGATATAAGGAATCTGCCTGAGCCACTACGTGAAAATTTCTGCCATAAATGGTAAAATCATTTACATAACGACTTCCCAGAAATGTTTGCAAGGTATTGTATACATCTGCAATAGAAACTCCTAATTTTTTACATTTTTCACGATCAACATCTACCTTATAACCCGGAGTTCGAGCGGTAAAGAAGCTAAATGCCCTGGCTATTTCCGGCCTTTTATTGGCAGCCATTACAAAATTCTGCACCACTTTTTCAAAGGTTTTAATATCGTCGGTGCTTTCTCGTTGCTCTAATTCAAAAGTAAAACCGGCAGTTTGCCCCAAACCAGGAATGGCTGGTGGCTGAATTACCACAATATTTGCCTCTTTGATAATGGCAAAGCGTTTTTGAAGCGTTGCAATGATGGATTTAATTTGTTGTGATTTATCGGTACGTTGATCCCAAGGTTTTAATTGGCAGAAGATGGTTCCGCTGTTTGATTTGGTGGCAAATGTTACTACGTTCAATCCGCCTAAAGCCGCAAAATGGCCTACTCCTGGAACTTCTTTTAAAATTCCCATCATCCGGTTTAATACATCTAAACTTCGGGTGGTTGAGCTGGCTTCCGGTAACTCAAACGTAATATAAATACGGCCTTCATCTTCAGTAGGAATAAAGCCGGTGGGTTTGTTTTTAAATAAAATGGCAGTTCCAACAAAAATACAAACTAGCAATACCATTGTATAAGGTGCCCATTTAATTACCTTTCTTACACCAATGGTATATTTAGCTGTTGTTCTTCTAAACCATTCATTAAAACGGAAAAAGAACTGATTAATACCTCTTGATTTTTTGTTTAAGTCCATAGGTCGCAACATCAGTGAACAAAGGGCAGGTGTTAATGACAATGCAACAAATGCAGAAATTAACACAGAAATTGCAATGGTGATAGCAAATTGCTGGTACAAACGCCCAACAATACCGGGTATAAAACCAACAGGAATAAAAACTGCTGCCAGAATTAAAGCAATGGCCACTACCGGACCCGATATATCGTTCATGGCACGTGCAGTAGCCTCTTTGGGCGTTAAATGTTCTTGATCAATATAGTGCTGCACAGCTTCTACCACCACAATGGCATCATCTACCACAATGCCAATGGCCAGTACAAAACCAAACATGGTTAATGTGTTAATGGTAAACCCTAAGGGTACAAAAAATGCAAATGTGCCAATAATAGAAACCGGAATGGCCAATACCGGAATTAAAGTAGCACGCCAGCTTTGCAGGAATAAGAATACAACCAGAGTAACCAGTGCCAACGCTTCTAATAAAGTTTTTACCACTTCATCAATCGATACTTTTACAACAGAAACAGATTCAAATGGAACGGTATAATCTACATCTTTCGGAAAAGACTGCCGCAACTGATTCATGGCATTATACACACCCTGCGCAGTCTCCAATGCATTGCTGCCCGGCGCCTGGTATACCAGTAAATAAGAAGCTCTTTTACCATCTACAAATGAATTGCTGGCATAACTGAATTTACCCAATTGTATACGGGCTACATCTTTTAAATACACCAATGACCCATCAGATGGTTTACTGCGAACAATAATATGTGCAAACTGATCTTCGGTACTCAACCTACTATTGGTAAACACATTGTATTCAAACGACTGGTCGTTGCTTTGCGGAGGAGCTCCTACCGATCCGGCAGCAATTTGCAGGTTTTGATCCTGCAGTGCATTCAACACATCGGTAGTAGTTAACCCTAACTGCGCCATTTTATCGGGTTGTAACCAGATACGCATGCTAAAATCATCGGCACGGGTAAAAATATCGCCCACCCCTTTTACACGCAACAACGCATCGCGTACAAATATGTTGGTATAGTTATCTACAAAAGTTACGCTATGGGTGCCATTGGGCGAGTACATAGCCACCAGCATTAAAATACTGGGATTTCTTTTACGGGTAGTAAGGCCCAGTCGCTTTACATCATCGGGCAATTGTGGTGTGGCAATACCCACTCTGTTTTGTACATCAAGTGCACCAATATTTACATCGGCTCCTACATTATATACTACATTAATGGTGGTGCGCCCATCGCTGGTACTATTGCTTTGCAGATAAGCCATTCCGGGTGTACCGTTTACCTGCGTTTCAATAGGTGTAGTTACAGTTTGTTCAACGGTTTGTGCATCTGCCCCATTAAAGGTTCCGGTAATTTGAACCGTTGCAGGTGTAATATCGGGATATTGACTTATGGGTAAATTTAAAATAGCCAAAACGCCCAATAACACAATTACAATAGATATAACAATTGCCGTAACCGGGCGTTTTATAAATGTATTTGCAATCATAATATTTTCTAAATTATTTGTTTAGTGAGTCTGCGGTGCAGCTAATTGAACTTTTGCACCATCTCTTAATTTTTGTATCCCATCGATTACAATGGTATCACCTTCTTTTAAACCGGAACGAACCACAATTTTATCATTGATGCGTTGACCTAAAGCAATTTTCTGTTCTGTAACAGTTTGGTTGGCACTCAGTACAAACACAAAATATTCACCCATTTGCTCTACCACTGCTTTAAATGGAATGAGTAAAAATTGTTGCAATGGATTATTGTTCTTTACCCGAACATTACAACTCATTCCGGGTTTTAGCATATTGTCTTTATTGGGGAAGATGAATCGAACACGAATGGTACTGGTTTGGGGATCTACTGCCCTGTCAATAAAACTAAGTGTACCGGGTAAAGGATATACAGACTGGTCATTAAAGTTCATGGTAAACATAGAATCTGAAGCCGGTGCAGGATGTGCTTTTAATGCAGCAAAGCGGGGTATTAGGCTTTGATCTACAGCAATATCAACTGCCATCGGATTGTCTGAAGATATTGTATTCAATAAAGTTTGATTGGCCGAAATAAGTGTACCCATTTTTACCTGCGAAATGCCAATGGTACCATCAAAAGGTGCATATAAAACAGAAAATTTCAGATCGGTTTCTGCTCTTGCAACTGCTGCTTTTGAAGCTGCTACCTGCATTTTTGCAGCCTGTAAATCTGTAATGGCATGATCAACTACCTGACGGGCTATGGCATCTTTCTTTAGCAGTTCGGTATAACGGTCGGCATCTTGCTGTGCCTTGTCTAAATTAGCCAAAGCCACATTCATATTGGCTACTGCCTGATTATAAGCAGCCTGATAGGTTTCATGGTCAATATCATACAACTTCTGACCCTTGTAAACATGTTGTCCGTCATTAAAAAAAATACCTTTTATGTATCCGGTAACCTGTGCACGCAATTCAATTTCGTTGAGTGCTGCAACAGTGGCAGGATAGTTATCATAATATACGGCCGAACCTTTTTGTACCTGGTAAGTGTTAACAGCAACGGGTGGCAGTGCTTGTTGTTGCTGCTGTTTGTTGGTGCAGGATGCCATTAAAACTAATCCTGTAAAATATACCAAAATATAACGTAACGAATTATTCATATAAAAATATTTATATTTTTAATTTTTAATAGTACCTAAAGCTTTTTCAACATCGATTTTACTTTCCAACAATTGATAAAGCGCATCATAATAATTTAACTGTGCAGTGCGTAAATCACTTTCAGCAACAATAACATCTAAATAAGTTTTAATTCCGGAATTGTATTGGAGTTGAATGGTTTCATACACATCATTGGCAAGCGACAAATTATCTTTCAATGCAACATAATTGGCAAGATTGCCTTTGTAATTGGCCAGTGCTGTTGCATACTCAGTATTTACGCGGCTTTTCAAAGCTACCACATCCCAGTTTAAACGATCTATTTGTAATTGCGCTTCTTTGATTTGGTTCACACGTTTATTTCCCTGAAAAATTGGAACAGATAATTGCAATCCAATATTTGAGTTACCTAAATTTTGGTTGTACAATTTTCCAAAATCATTATTCAAATAGTTGAAATTATAAATACCATAAGCAGAGATGGTGGGAATGAATCCCCATTTATAATATTTTAAATTGGCCTGCTGTAACTTTTGCTGGGTAACCAATTGCTGATATTCGATTCTATTTTCGAAAAATACATTTACAGAAGTATCTATAAACGCATCTTTTTCCATGGCAGTGGTATCATAACTTAAATGTAAATCTGCTGAATCAGGATATCCCATTAACTCTTTTAAATAAACAGATTTTGCTTTTACCAAATCAAAAACCTGCTTACGTTGTGCTATGGTATTGTTTAATGAAATGGTAGCTCTTTTATAATCGGTTTTATCTACAATACCCGCTTCGTATTGATGATAAGAGTCCTGCACATTTTTCTGCAAACGAATAATAGCCTGGTCTAACACCTGCACTTGTTTTTGCGTTAATAGCACATCATAAAATGCCTTGCTCACATTTACGGTAACATCAATTTTATTACTAACAGTATTTTGCCTTACCTGCTTTTTTACCTGTTGTGCTGTTTGGCTGGCTAATAACGCATCTCTGTTAAAGATATTTTGGGTAAGTGTTAAACCCAGATTAGATGCATTATAAGTACCATTGCGTACATAATTCCCACCAAAATAAAATGCAGGTAATTGGTAGTTGTGCTGAATATAATAGTTCATACTAATTTGTGGATACCAATCGGCCAATTTGGTTTGAATGGTTTTATCTACAATCTGCTCGTCTATTAAAGATTGCTGCACAATGGGTTGGTGTTGCAAAGCATATTGAACGCAAGACTGTAATGTTGCCTGCGCCAGTGTATCTAAAGCAGGCGTTTTTAATGGCCCCTGAGCTTCATTAGGTCCAATACTGAATACTAACAAAAAAAGTAATAAAAATATTCGATTCATATTTTATTTTAATTTTATATATTAAATGTAGCTTTTTTAGAAAGATACTTATTGATTTTTCTTTTTGCAATAATTATAACCGGAGAATTGGTGAAAGGAGTGCGAAGTTAAAAGTTTAAACACTAAAAAAACAAACAATTATTTAGTCGTTCCTCAAAAACGAATAGAACACAATGGGATCAATAGTTTATGAACAAATGCGGATAAAAAAGGTT